>CAYQCZ010000074.1:0-11786 GCA_964415955.1 uncultured Verrucomicrobiota bacterium
ACCTTGCCCTCGAGATTGGTAAGCTTGCGGCGATCTTCGCGATCGATCTTCGCCTTCAGTTTGTCCGGCTGAGCAGCGAGGTCGGGATGCTCTTTGGCGAGTTTTTCGAGGACGGGTTTGAGGAAGTCATCGACCTCTTTCTGCACCACGGCGAGGTCGGCGAGGTACTTGTCATATTCGGGTCCGAGCTTCGGCTCGCCGATGACGGGAGTGTCCTGAGTGAGAGAGTTCAGGAAGATGCCGTAGAGGCTGTAATATTCCTTCGTCGAGATGGGATCGAACTTGTGGTCGTGGCACTTCGCGCAGGAGACCGTCAGCGCCATCGTCCCGCGAAAGGTCGTGTCGACGCGATCGTCGAGGATCTCATCCTGATTCCCGTTTTTGCTGAGGGAAAGAAAACCGAGGGCCGCGAGATGTTTTTTATCCGCCGAGGCCGGATCGACGATCTGCTCCGCCGCGAGCTGATAAAGGAGAAACTGGTCGTAGGGCAAATCCTCGTTGAACGCGCGAATGACATAATCCCGGTAGGTGTAGGAATAGGGAAAGCGCCGTTCCACGCCGCCCGCCGCATACCCCATGCTGTCGGCGTAACGGGCCACATCAAGCCAGTGCCGCGCCCACCGCTCACCGTAGCGATGGGAATTCAACAGACGATCCACCAGCTTGTCATAGGCATCCTTCGATCGATCCTGCACGAAGGCCTCCACCTCCTCCGGCGTCGGCGGCAATCCGGTGAGGTCCAGGGTCAGACGCCGGATCAATGTCCGCCTGTCGGCCTCGGGTGCGGGCTTCATGTCGGCGGCTTCAAGTTTCGCCAGCACGAAGGCATCCATCGGATTGCGCACCCACCTCCGGTCCTTGACAGGCGGCACGGGCGGCTCCTTCACCGGCTGATACGCCCAGTGCTGGCGTGCATCCGCCATCAGCTTGTCAAAACCCGTGAGCGGCTTCTGCTGGCCGGTGCGCGGGTCAGGGGCGCCCATCTTGACCCATGCCTCCAGATCTCCGATCTGCCCCGCTGACAACTGAGGTTTCTTGTGCGGCATCTTGATGCGGGCGTCAGTGTGGCGCACCGCCCGGATCAACAGGCTGGCATCCGGATTGCCGGGCACAATCGACGGACCATTGTCTCCGCCTTTCAACAGCCCGTCCTTGAAATCGAGATACAAACCACCTTTGACAGCCGCCGCCTTCTGGCTGTGGCACTCATAGCAATGTTCTGCGAGCAGCGGGCGAATCTTGTTCTCGAAATGTTCCAGGCCGTTGTCCGCAGACCGCAACTCACAGGCAGCCACCAGCCACAGCAGGCACAAAACAGGGGCGCACCACCCCGCATCATTCAACGGCATTGGATCAATCTTCTTCATTCGCAATGTGTCATGGACGCAATCATTCCCCACAGTATTGACCTCCATCGCGCTTTGCCAAGGGCCGATTGAATCATTCCTCAAGGATGACGCACCAAAACTGAAGCCCCGGGGCGGGGTCGGTCGCGCTGCGAGCGGACAAGTCCGCTTCCAATGGCAGCCTGAAGCCCAAATGTCGTGTTCAGTCCTTGTTTGCAGGCCATTGTCTCAGGGCACGACGGCTCCCAGCGCGGGCCATCCCACCTTTTGATGCGTCATTTGACCCATTCCTCATACCGTTTCTGTCATCCCGGCTACGGCAACAGGAGGCATCGCATCGCTCACCTTCATCGTGACTCCGCAGATTGCATTGAACCTTTTCTCGCCTCGCGCATTCCACTTCACAACAATGCGGGTTGTGCCAGGACGCGAACATCTGCCGGTGGCCGGCGCACGGGAAGGAAACCCGGACGCATGGGACCGCCTGTTCCGCCGCTACCAACTCCCGCTTTATGCCTATGCCGCCGAACTCCTGCACGATGAACACGCCGCCATGGACGTCGTCCAGGAAACCTTCCACAACGCCATCCGCCACATCGGCGGCCTTCGTGATGACGCGAAGTTCGGCTCCTGGCTGTTTGGCATCGCCCGGCAGCGCATGGCCCGGCACTGGCGCAAATCAGGCCGCGAAGAACAGGCCGACGAAGCCACGCTGGAGCAGTTGCCGGATGAGACGTTCACACCGTCCGAATGGGCGGAGCAGGAGGAGGAAATTTCGCTCTTCATGGCCCGCCTGGACACCCTGCCCCAGCCACAGCGTGAAGCACTGCTGCTGCACTACATCGAGGATTTCCCGCTGGAGGAAATCAGCCACATCACCGGCGTGCCGCTGGGAACCGTCAAATCCCGGCTTCATCACGCCAGGAAAACCCTCCGCGCACTTTTGGAAAGGGAATTGAAATGAAAACCCCGCGAGAATTCCTGCTGGAAAAACACCGGCATGCCGGGCCGGCTCTCGACCGCATACGGTCAGAAGCCGTCGCCAAGGTTTCCTCCGGGTCAAAGGGCCGTCACGCAGAAGTGCGGGCCATTGGCAAGGCATCTCCCATGTCCTGGCCGGTGCGCCTGATCTCCAACATCTGGAGCGAGTTGTTTGCTCCATGCCGCCGCGTCTGGACAGGCATCGCCGCCACGTGGGCGGCCATCGCCTGCCTGCACCTGATGACCACCGATGACCTCGCAGGAATTGCATCCTCCACTTCCATGGCTGCATCTCAGGAGGATTCCATCCGGAACTACCTGGACAACCGCCAGCTGCTCATGGCTGAACTCGGCATCCAGTTCACTGACGCCCCCGTAGCAACCCAACCGGACCCCGTCACACGCCCTCGCAGTGAACGCACCCGCCCCACCGCCATGGCCTGACAAAACACGTCCATGAACCAGCAAAACACAAAGGCGCCAAGGGAGGGACGAGCTATGCGAGTCCCATTTCTCTGTTCGCCCTCGTCCTCGTCCTCGGAAAAGGCCGGGCAGGAGCAGGATTCGCAGGATGTGATGTGGTGGTGCGAGACTCTGTCGAGCCTTGGTGCTTCTGATGAGCCCATTGTCCGAAAGCAGGCGGGCCAAATCGGGAACTCACTACCGTTCAACAATCTCTCCACCGCTTCGTCCGCCGTGGTTCACAAGGAAGGTCAGGGCTCGACAGAGTCTCACCCCACCTTGGCCAGATTCGGCGCGCAGAGGACTGCGCGCCCTCCCACACAAAATCAGTCTCCCGTCCGTCGTTTTATTCCCCACTTCGGCACAAGCGCATGAATGATCCGCAACCCAGCATCTTGAAAAAGCAGGTCCATCTTCCCCTGCCCCGTTTCGTCAGCCGCACCCTTGGTGCGCCCTGGCGCGCGTTGAAATGGTCTTTCAGCATGCGCGGCCTGCGATTCTGGCTGGCGGCATTCGCTGCGTTGGTGACGCTCTTCGCGCTTTTCCCCGCGGTGGAAAACTGGCGCGGTGCCCGTGCATGGCGCAATTACCGCGCTGCCGAGGAAGCCAAAGGCGCCGTCTTCGACATGCAAGCCCTTGTGCCGCCGCCCGTGCCGGACGATCAGAACTTCGCCATGACGCCGCTGTTGAAACCGTTGCTGGACCTCTACACCGAGGAAGAGCGGCGTTCCATGAAGTCTTTTCAACCATACCGCGACACCAACGGTTTCAATCGCGTTGAGGCCATTGATCTCCGGGATGTCACAGTGGCCGGAAAAGTCGATTACCCGGATGTCACCAAGAAAACCTGGCTTGGAGGCCATCGCACGGATTTGTCCGCATGGCAGGCTTACTTTCAAGCGTCCACCAACTTCCCTCACGCATCACCCGATGCCACTCCTGCTGAGGCGGTGCTGAAGGCCTTGAGCCGGTTCGATGCCGAGTTTGCCGAACTGCACGGAGCCAGCAAACGGCCTTACGCCCGGTTCAATGTGGCGTATGGCGAGGACAATCCCATGGGCATCCTCCTGCCCCATCTGGCGGCCATCAAGCGGCTCACACAGGTGACATCCCTCAAGGCCATGGCCCTGTTGGTCGAAGGAGAATCTGACCGCGCCCTGGCCGAGATGGAACTCATGTTTCACCTCAGTGACTCGATCAAGGACGAGCCCATACTGATCAGCCACCTGGTGCGGATTGCCTGCCGGGAAATCATCCTCCGCACGATCTGGGAGGGATTGGAAGATCATCGTTGGAAGCCGGAACACATCGCGCGGTTGCAAACGAAACTCACAGACATTCATCCCATAGCGGACATGCGCCAAGCCCTACGCGGTGAAAGAACCTTCGGCAACGGCGCCATCGAGTGGTTGATCCGTAATCCAGCCATGCTTTCACACATCGGGGCCGACGATATCATCTCAGGACGATTGCCTTCTTTCACCGAGCGGTTTGGCTTCTCGCTGATACCGCGTGGCTGGTTTCGGATGGAACAGGTCAATTACAACAAGGCGTTTGACAAGTTCATTATGGGCGCACTGCCAGCCGATGGAAAGGCGATGAATGCCGCCGTTGCCCGGCGAATGGATGACGAAATCGAGGACCATATCGTAAAGGTCAAGCAACCCTATACCGCCATCATGCATCACCACGTGCTCTCAGGAATGCTCCTCCCGGCGCTTGGAAAGTCCTACGAACGGGCCGTGCGATCGCATGTGCTTGTTGAACTGGCGCGAGTGGCACTTGCGCTGGAATCGCACAGGCTGGAGAAGCACGAGCATCCTGAAACTCTGGACTCTCTGACGCCGCGTTTCATGCCCTCTGTTCCGGTGGATCCCTTCGATCTAAAACCCCTGCGCTACAAGAAAGGAACCGATGGAAGTTTCAAACTCTGGTCCGTTGGCTGGAACGGCAAGGACGACGGCGGCCAGCCCGATGTGAACGACAAGGATGAGGCGGGGTTCCACAACAGTGACACCTCCACCGGCGACTGGGTCTGGCCTCGTTCGAAAGCAAACTGAAGCCTGTCCGGGATTGGATGCCGCGGCATCGCAGCCAGGAGTGATGTCATCTTCGGGAGTTTGCGGCTTGCCGCTTCGGGGTCATGGCGGTTCAATGCCGCCCATGAAGGCCTTCCAGCTAACTGCCTGCGGCAAGCCCGGCACCTTTGAGCTTCGCGACGTTCCGGATCCCAGCCCCGCCCCGGACGAGGTGGTCGTGGATGTCAAGGCGTGCGGCTTGAACCATCTCGATCTGTGGGCCGAGGAATCAGGGCTGCCCATCAAGCTGGAGCTGCCGCGCACACCCGGCTGCGAAGCGGCCGGCATCATCAGTGCGCTCGGGGTGGACGTGGATCAATGGCAGGTCGGCGAGCGTGTGGCGGTGCAGTCCAACATCTTCTGCGGCACCTGCGAATACTGCCTGTCCGGCGAGGAATCCATCTGCATGAACGCCTTGCTGCTGGGCGTGCAGCGGGATGGCGGCTTCGCGGAAAAGGTGGCCGTCCCATCCCGCGCACTGGCACGGCTTCCGGAGGCGGTGTCGTTCGAGACCTCGGCGGCGCTCACACTGGCGGGCAGCACGGCCATGCACATGCTGGTGGACAGGGCTGATCTGCGCGAAGGCCAGTGGGTCCTGATCATGGGAGCGGCCAGCGGCGTGGGCTCGGCCGCCATTCAAATCGCGCGCAGGCTTGGGGCGCGTGTCATCTCATCGGCATCGGACGACCGCAAGCGCGTCCTGGCGGTCCGGCTGGGCGCGGAACACCTGATAGATCTCAATGAACGCGACTGGCCCGCCGAGGTGAGGCGCATCACCGGCAAGCGCGGCGTGGATGTCGTGATCGAGCACATCGGCGGCGAGGTTTTGCAGAAGTCCTTCCAATGCCTGGCACGCGGCGGGGTGGTGGTCACATGCGGGGCCACGGCGGGCAGGGATGTGTCGCTGGACATCTGGCCTTTGTTCGTCAAGCAGCAGCGGCTGATCGGCAGCTACGGGCGCAACCGTTCGGACTTCGGCGCCACCCTGGACTGGGCGGCCCGGGGCAAACTCAAGGCGGTGATCGACAAGGTGTATCCGTTGTCGCAGGCAGGCGAGGCCTTTGCCCGACTGCGCGCCCGCGATGTCCTTGGCAAGCTGGTCATCAGGCCGGACGCCGTTTGAGCATGGTCTTGGACATGATTTCTCGCCCCTTCCCATCCACCATGCAGTTCGTGTAGCATCCGCCCATGTCTTTTACCAAGTTGGGGTTGTCCCAGGCTGTGATTGATGGCGTGAAGGCGATGGGATATGTCGAGCCGACCCCTATCCAACTGCGTGCCATCCCCTTGATTCTTGAGGGTCGCGATGTCATCGGCAGCGCACAAACCGGCACGGGCAAGACCGCAGCCTTCGCCCTTCCAATCCTGACCAAGCTCGTCAAACACGAGCCCAAGCCGCGTGCGCTGATCCTCGAACCGACACGCGAACTGGCGGCCCAGGTGGAAACCTCCTTCCGCGACTACGAGCGGTTCACCGAACTGCGCGTGGCCGTCATGTATGGCGGCGTGGGTTATGGCAAACAAAACGACGCCTTGAAGACAGGCGTGGATGTGATCGTCGCCACGCCCGGACGCCTGCTGGACCATGTCAGCCAGGGTTCGTGCCGTCTGGACGGCATCCAGTTCCTGGTCATCGACGAGGCGGACCGGATGCTGGACATGGGCTTCCTGCCGGATGTCCGGCGCATCCTGGAACATTGTCCACGCGGACGCCAGACGGCGCTCTTCTCGGCCACCATCCCGCCGCAGATCGAGACATTGATCAAGTGGGCGATGAAGAACCCCGAGACCATCGAGATCGGCGCGCGCCGGTCGCCTGCGGAAACGGTGAAGCATGCCCTCTATCCGGTGAACTCCCAGCAGAAGGACGAACTGGTCATCGAACTGCTCAACCGCCTGAACTTTGACTCCGTCATCATCTTCTGCCGCACCAAGCAGGGCGCGGACAGCGTGGCGCACATGCTCAAGAAGAACCAGCATGCCGTGGCCCTGCTGCACAGCAACCGCACCCAGCGCGAACGCGAAGAGGCGCTGGACGGCTTCCGCCACGGCAAATTCGAGGTGCTGGTGGCCACGGACATCGCCTCGCGCGGCCTCGACATCGCGGATGTCAGCCACGTGATCAACTATGACGTGCCACAGCATCCCGAGGATTACGTGCATCGCATCGGACGGACGGGACGTGCCCAGACCACCGGCGACGCGCTGACCATCATGGTCGCCGAGGACGCCAGCCACGTGCAGGCGATTGAACGCTTCATCGGCCAGAAGGTGCCGCGGGAGAAGCTGGAAAACTTCGAATACAAATACACCGCGCTGTTTGATCAAGGCGTGGAAGGTGTGGCGGCGCGACGGACCAAGGGCGTGCGGGTCTCCGGCGGCTATCATTTTGGCAGCACGGCACGGCGGCGCCGCCGTTAGCACACAGCATCAAAGAGGAGTCTGAAGCGGATGAGGAGGAGCCAACGACCGCGCACGTTCGGCCTGGAAATCACGATCGGCCTGGCCACCATCGTGATTCTTGGCGTCGTGTTCCTGCCGCGCGTGCATGATCTTGGAAAGAGCACGCCCATCGACCCCTGCCTGTTCAATCTGATGTGGATCCAGCGCGCCAAGGTGGAATGGGCGCGGGCCAAAGGCCAGCCGCCCGAGGCCGTGCCCGAGGTGTCCGACATCGCCCCCTTCATCACTGCCTTGGAACCGCGCTGGGATGGTGTCATCTACCGCAGTGAAGGCCGCAACCGCCCGGACACGAACGCACTCCCTGTCAGTGGCATCGGCTGCAAATTCACCATCGGTTCAATCACCTCGCCACCGGCCTGCTCGGTGCACACCAACCGCTGGAGCCAGGAGGTCTATTTCCGGAATTACGGCGGGAACTGAAAACCCTTGGTGGCCACCCCATCCGCTGGCAAACCACGCCTATTTCAGTTCCAGCCCTGAGAAAAGCCCCTCCAGGCTGTTCAGTGCCTTCCCTTTGTCCTTGGGCGGATTCAACACCCGTTGAAGATAATCCACGGCATCGGGAATGTATTGGACGGAACGCGGCAGCACGGCGCCGCAGGCATTTGGATGGCCCCCGCCCTGCAGTTGTTTGGCCACATGCTGCGCCTCGCCGTTGCGGCTGCGCAGGCTGACGATGATCGTGCCGTTGCCCTTGCGGAAGAGCGTCATCAACACGGGATGTTTGGTGGCCTGTGTGTCGAGCAGCTTGTGGACAATCAGGTTCACGTTGCCCACCACGGTGTTGACGTGGCCAACCGTCGGACTGATCTCGGTGATGTTGGCCTTGCTCCATTCGTAGCCGAGCGGGTCCTCGATGCGCCGCTTCACAGCCATCACCTCGAGCAGCGGGTGATCAAGCAGACGTTCCAGTTCGCCTTCGATCAATGCATGGAGATTCCAGAATCCGTAGGTCTTGACGAGATTGGCGTAGTCGTTGGCCAGAACGAAGTCCGGATCATCCTCGAGGAACAGGTCGGCCACGTTGTTCAACTTCACGAGCCGGTCCAGTGCGGGCGAACCAAGCCCATGCGCCTGGCACGCCTCATAGCACAACAACCCGGCGGACTTGGAAGTGTCATGGATCAGGTGTGCGTGCTGGGCCTTCACCTCGGTGGGATGATGGTCGATCACCAGCCAGCCGGTCTTGTCCATGCGCTGTTCAAAGGTGAAATCGCACGCCCAGGCGGCATTCTCCCTCAAAGCCCTTTTGTGCCAGCCCTGGTAATTCCACGCCTCCAAAGGCACGTCGGCATGGTGAATCTCGCGCGCCAGTCGCTGGAGGAGCAGTCCCGACACCAGACCGTCAAGGTCGCTTTCGTGAGTGCAGATGACATCGGGTTTGGGCAGCGTGGCAGGCAGCATGGAAAAACGCTAACCCAGCTCGTTCAATTGACCAACCGTCAATTTTCCGGGGCAACCATGGGCGTCTGAGGGCGCTGCTGAAATTTTACTTTCGCGGGCGGATGCAGCCAGCCACGATGCCATCTCAATATTGAAGCGGAAAACCTGAATGGATACTCACACAACGACATGAAAAACTTTGATCTGACCGGTGAAGTGGCAGTGGTGATTGGCGCAACGGGCGTGCTCGGCGGCGCGCTGGCAGAAGGACTGGCCGAGGCCGGTGCAAAGGTGGCCGTCGTAGGCCGCAACGCCGAACGTGGCCAGGCACGGGTGAAGGCCATCGAGGCCAAGGGCGGCACGGCAAAGTTCTACACGGCCGATGCCGTCAAGATCGACGGCCTGAAGGCCGTGGATGCCGTGGTGACGCGCGAACTGGGTGCGCCGACGATCCTGGTGAACGCCGCAGGTGGCAATGATCCCAAGGTCACAGTCACCGGCGACATGACCTTCGAGAAGATTGCTCTGGAGGACTGGCATGCGAATTTCGACTTAAACCTCGTCGGGGGTGTTCTCCTGCCCTGCCAGGCGTTCGGACCGGGCATGGTGGCGCGCGGTCAGGGCAGCATCATCAACATCGCCAGCATCTCGGCGCACATTCCCCTGTCGCGCGTGGTGAGTTATTCGGCCAGCAAGGCGGCGGTGCTGAATCTCACGCAGTTCCTCGCCCGCGAATGGGCCACCAAAGGAGTCCGCGTGAACACCATCACACCGGGTTTCTTCCCGGCGGAACAGAATCGCAAGCTGCTCTACAACGACGACGGCACGCCGACGCCGCGCGCACAGTCCATCCTTGGTCACACCCCCATGGGGCGCTTCGGCAATGCCCGTGAATTGATCGGCGCGTGCGTGTTTCTCGCCAGCACCAAGGCCAGCAGCTTTGTCACCGGCACGGACATCCGCGTGGATGGTGGATTTCTGGCGCAGACGATATGACCTTCAGCGGAATCATGAAGTGTTGGAGAAGTTGAACGCTGCCCCCCAATACTCCATGACTCCATCACTCCCTTCCGCCCAATGAACGTCCTCTCTCAAATTGCTTCCGCCGACCAGATCGTCACGCCTGCACAAGTCGCCGAGATCGTCTCGCAGGCCTGCCCTGCCGAGGATTACCGCGACAAGAAGGTGTTGCTGATCGTGCCTGACGGCACGCGCACCGCGCCGGTAGGATTGATGTTCCAGTCGCTGTTTGCGGAGATCGGCGAAGTCACGGCGAACCTCGACATCCTCATCGCACTGGGCACGCACCAACCGATGAGTGAAGAGGCGATCTGTGAGCGGCTGGAGATCACGGCAACCCAGCGCGCAGGCACGTATCGCAAGGTGCGCTTCTTCAATCACGAATGGGACAATCCCGCCGCACTTCGCCGCGTGGGCACGATTTCCGCCGCGCAAATCCGTGAACTGTCCGAGGGGCTGTTCGAGATGGATGTGCCTGTGGACGTGAACAAGCTGCTGTTTGACTACGACCAGATCATCATCGTCGGGCCGGTGTTTCCGCATGAGGTGGTCGGGTTTTCAGGCGGAAACAAGTATCTGTTTCCCGGTGTGGCTGGGCCGGAAATCTTAAATTTCTTCCACTGGCTGGGGGCCGTCATCACAACGCCGAAGGTCATTGGCACGAAGTGGACGGCCGTCCGCAAGGTCGTGGACATCGCGGGCGCGATGGTCGGTGTGGACAAGCTGTGTTTCGCGATGGTGGTGCGTCCGGACAAGACACTGGCCGGGCTGTTTGCCGGTGCGCCCGAGCTGGCCTGGAAAGAGGCGAGCGATCTGTCCGCGCAGACGCACATCACCTACAAGGAGAAGCCGTTTCACACCATCCTTGCCTGCTGCCCGCCGATGTATGACGAGATTTGGACCGCTGGAAAGGGCATGTATAAGCTGGAACCCGTGCTGGCGGATGGCGGCGAATTGATCATCTACGCGCCGCATGTGAAGGAGGTGTGCGTCACGCACCACAAGACCATCATGGCCGTGGGCTACCACTGCCGGGACTACTTCCTGAAGCAATGGGACAAGTTCAAGCACTACCCATGGGGCGTGCTGGCACACTCAGCACATGTGCATGGGCTCGGCACCTATGAGAACGGCGTGGAAACACCCCGTGCGCGTGTGACACTTGCCACGGCCATCCCGCCGGATGTCTGCAAACAGATCAACCTCGGCTACCGCGACCCGGCGACGATCCGCAAGGAGGACTTCATGAACCGCGAGCACGAAGGTGTGCTGTGCGTGCCCAAGGCGGGCGAAATGCTGTTCAAGCTCAAGGAACCGCCAGGCTGGGCGGCGTAATTTACCCGTGTAACACCCGGCCATCCACGGCCAGGGCGGCTTCGCAGAGGGCATGACCGGCAAAAGCTACTTGCGTGCGCGTGCTTCGTTGAGAGTTGAAACGGCATGGGTGTGACCGGCATCCACGGCGGTCTGGAGCCATTGCACCGTCTGTTCACGGGTCGCCTGAATCTTCCCCCGAAAGGCGAGATGACCAAGTCTGCAAGCCCCGTCCGCATCGCCGGACGCCATGGCTTTCCGATACCATGACTCAGCCTTTTTGATGTCCGGCGGCACTTCAGTGTCCAGGTCACCTTCGTAAATGCGTCCCAGGTTGACCTGTGCCTGTGTCAGACCTTTGGCAGCGGCCTTTTCCATCAGCTTCAAACCCTCTTCAGTTCTGGGTTCGATGCCATCGCCAAGAACCAACATCCAGGCCAGCAGCATTTCACTTTCCGCCTCGCCGTTCTTGATGCCGAGCCGCAGCCATCGCACCACCATGTCTGATTCACCATCGGTGTGATAGGTCTGGGCGATAAGACTATAAAGCTGAGCATTTGACTTGCCCCTGAATGGCTGGCAGGAACGCGGCTAAATAGCTGGGACGGTCGCGCCTCTTACTCGGTTGGCAGGGGATGCTTGGTGATCAGCAAGTGATTTCTGCGGTTGACGAGGACAGCACTGAATTGTTAAGTGCCGCAGTGCCGTCGTAAGAAGCGCCGTTTTCTGGCCGGATTGA
>CAYQCZ010000075.1:0-11753 GCA_964415955.1 uncultured Verrucomicrobiota bacterium
CCACTGGGATTTGCGCTGGAAAACTTTAATGCCGCCGGCGAATGGCGCGACCGCGAGGGCTTTGGCTACAAGGGGCGCGTCCAGCCCAACGATCCCGTGATTGATCCATCGGGCAAACTGCCGGACGGCACATCGTTCGCAACGCTGGAGGAAATGCAGACGATGTTGCTGAAGAAGGAGGATTTGTTTCTGAACTGTCTCGCCGGAAAAATGTTCACCTACGCGCTGGGCCGCGAACTGGGCGTTGCCGATCAGCCGACACTCAAGGCCGCCTCAGAGCATGTGAAGAAAAATGGATACACACTACGGTCGCTTGTGCAGTTCATCGCCACATCGGAGCCATTTTTGACCAAGTAGGAACGTTCAAAGAGAAAAGACCAAAGATGAGTGCTCAAGCGGACTTTGACAGTTATTGGGAAGTGAATAATGAGCCACCGTGTCTGCGAGACGAGATTCCAGCCCGCGTGTATGATCTTGAGGAGAGAACCGCTTTGTTTGGTGAGTCAGTCATCCGTTTTGCGAAAAGAATCCCACAGAACCCTGTGAATAATCGGCTGATCGATCAACTCGTCGGAGTCGCCACCAGCGTCGGCGCAAACTTCTGTGAAGCGGATGACGGTTACTCGCTGAAAGAATACGCTGTGCGCATTGCCACCTGCCGGAAGGAGGCCCGCGAATCAAAATTCTTCCTGCGCATGGTGGCGACGGCAGAGCCGGCCTCGAAGGCTGAAGCGCGCAACCTTTGGCGTGAGGCGAAGGAATTGCACCTGATATTCAGAGCAATCTTCAGCAAAGTCGCACCAGAGCGTATGCGCCGCATTCCCAGGAAAAACCAGCCATCATCAGCGTCCATTTAGCCTTTAGCCTTTTTACTTTATGAAACCACTTTCCCGTCGTCACGCCTTGCGCGGGGTCGGTGCCTGTCTCTCGCTGCCTTTGCTTGAGGCGATGCTGCCGCGCGCCGTCTTCGCCGCGCCATCGCAGTTCAAGCCGATGCCCAAGTCCAATGCCGTGCAGCCACGGGTCATCTTCTGTGATCGCTTGCTACGTTCCCAACGGCGTGAACATCCTCGAATGGATGCCCAAGGATGCCGGCGCGCACTACACGCTTTCACCGACGCTGGAGGTGTTGAAGGAACACAAGGCCGATTTCACCGTGCTGACAGGACTGGGCCATCCCAATGCGAAGGGCGGTCACAGTGGCGCAGACACCTGGCTGACGGGTGCGGACCTGAAAGCCGTCCCCGGCACGGATTACTCAAACACCGTTTCTGCCGACCAGATCATCGCGGAACTGCACGGCAAACAGACGCGGTTCACCTCGTTGCAACTGGCGGACGCGTCAGGCACTGGTTCCGCCGGACACAGCCACACGTTGAGTTTTGATCGCAGCGGCACACCCCTGCCGTCGGAGAATTCGCCGAAGCGGCTGTTTGAACGATTGTTCGTGCCGGAGACCGCTGCGGACAGGGAGGCGACGCTGCGCCGTTACGCCGAACGACGATCCATTCTCGACGACGTGCTGGGTGAAGCGAAGGCGTTGCAACGGCAACTCGGCACGGCCGACCAGCAGAAGCTCGAGGAATATCTCAGTTCCGTGCGCCAGACCGAGCAGCGTGTTGAACGTCTCGAACAGTGGGTGGATGTGCCCAAGCCCACCGTGGACAACCGCCTGCTCCAGCTCGCCAGCCAGCCCGGCAACGCCCATGACCGTCCCATGTGGATTGATGTGATGATGGAACTTTCCTACCTGGCATTCGCCACGGACACCACGCGGGTGATCGCCTACGAATGGTCACGGGAAGCCGGCGGCTTTGGCGGGGGTGGAGAGAACCACCATGAACTTTCGCATCACGGCGGCGATGCCGACATGTTGAAGAAACTTGGCATTATCGACCGGTTTCACCTGGGCCGGCTGGACCGGTTCCTCACGTTCCTGAAATCCACGTCGGAAGCCGATGGCAGCATGCTGGACCGCACTGTCGTGGTCTTTGGCTCCGGCATGAACTCAGGCACCGGTGGTGAACATTCTCCGAAGAACCTGCCATTGATCGTGGCCGGCGGCCGCAAGCTGGGGCTGAAACACGGCCAACACCTTGCCTTCGAGACAACCAATCACCCTCCGCTGGCGAACGTGCTGCTCACGTTGATCCAGAAGATGGGTGTGAAAACGGACAGGTTCTCCGATGCGAAAGGGACGCTGACGGGGTTGGTGTAGGTCAAGAGTTGCGAGCTACGGCCGGCTGCGGCCGTCCTGCCGGAGCTTGTTGAGCATGGCGGCCATTTCCCTGGCGCGATCCGGTTCGCTGGAGGCGAGGTTCCTGCGTTCACCCAGATCGCTGGAGAGATCGTAGAGCTGTCCGCCCGGATCGTTGCCCATCTCGGTGTTCGTGTTCTGGTTCACCTTGGGCCCCTTGCCCGGCTCAATGTATTTCCACTGACCCAGGCGCAGGGCAAGGACGCCCGCATGCTCAATCAAATGCTCGCGCCCTTTCATGGACTTGCCGGTCAACGCGTCGAGCACATCAAAGCTGTCCGGGGCATCCGCATGGGCGAGTTTTTGTCCTGTGAGTTTTGCCAGGGTCGCGGGCAGGTCGGTCTGTGAGATCAATGCGTCGGACACACCGGGCTTGATGCCTTTGGGCCAGCGCACAATGAAAGGAACGCGGGTGCCGCCCTCGAAGTTGCTGTATTTGCCGCCGCGCAACGGCCCGGCAGGCTTGTGGGCGCCCAGTTTCGTGACGGCGTCATCCTTGTAGCCGTCATCCACCACGGGGCCGTTGTCACTGCTCCAGATGACCAGGGTATCCTCGGCCAGCTTCAGGCGGTCCAACGCCGCCAGGATTTCCCCCGTGGACCAGTCGGCCTCCACAATCGTATCACCACGCGGTCCCATGCTGGTTTTGCCGGCGAACCTTGGATGTGGCATGCGAGGCACATGGATGTCGTGCGTGGCGAAGTAGAGGAAGAAGGGCTGCGCCTTGTGGTTCTCGATGAACTCCACCGCCTTTTGGGTGATCACATCCGCCATGTCCTCATCCACCCAGCGGGCGGACTTGCCGCCGGTCATGTAGCCGATGCGGCTCACACCGTTGATGATGGTCATGTCGTGGCCGTGGCTCGGATGCACCTTGAGCAGGTCGGGGTTCGCCTTGCCTGTCGGTTCGCCGCCGATGGGTTTGCCGAAGCTGGTCTGGATGGGATCCTTGGGATCCAGCCCGACGACGCGGTGGTTTTCCACATACACACAGGGCACGCGATCGCCCGTGGCGGGAATGAGGAAGCAGTAATTGAACCCAATCTCAAGCGGGCCGGGGCTGATCTTGCCATTCCAATCCGGCCCTTCCTCCGGTCCCAGGCCGAGGTGCCATTTGCCCACCACGCCGGTGCGATAACCGGCCTTTTGAAGCAGGGATGCCAGGGTGGTGCGACCGGGCTTGATAATGGCCGAAGCGTCCCCTCTGGCCACCCCGGTGCCCTTCTGGCGGAAGGCATATTCGCCGGTCAGCATGGAATAACGCGACGGCGTGCAGGTGGCGGAAGAAGTGTGCGCGTCGGTGAACCGCAGTCCCTCCCGCGCAATGCGGTCAATGTGGGGTGTCTGAACGGCCGTGGCACCGTAGCAACTCAGGTCGCCATACCCGATGTCATCCGTGTAGATGATGACGATGTTGCGGGGTGCGGCAGCGGAAACGCGGCTGCCGATGGCAAAAAGCAAGCAGGCGACAATGCCAAGGAGTGTGATGCGTCGAAGACAAGGTTTCATGCGCGCCATGATTCCACGGCCCCGCCCTCATCTCCAGTCCCTTTTAGCAGGGGCCTTCCTGCCATGCGAAGCACCGAAGAGGCGTCATGCGGACGCCCTCTCGCAATCCGGACAAATGAGGGCGTTGCCCGTGGGCGCCGGGACTTGAGGACGATCGATGGGCCGCTTGTGCCATGTGCCGTCCAGCGCCCTGGCGGCACCGCACTTCCGGCAGAAGGGGATGAAGTGGTCGAGTGCCTGCAATGTGTCGATGGCGGCCCGGGCCTCGACAATCCTCTGGATCATGTCGGTTTGCAGTTCCACCTGGCGTATGCCCACGCGCAGGCGCGCATCCAGCACATCCCGGTCAAACGGCTTGCTGAGAAAGTCATTCGCACCCGCATCCAATGCCTCGATGAGGTTCTCCTTGCCGCCTCGCATGGTGATGAGGATCACGTGAAACGGCGTGATGTGATTGTCACGAATGCGCTTGGTCAGCTGGATGCCGCTCAACTCCGGCATGAACCAGTCGAGAATGCCAAGCCGGATGCCTGCGTCCTTTTCAACGATGCGCCAGGCTTCCTCACCGTCCCTGGCTTCCGCCACATCATGGCCCCACTTGCCCAGAAGCCCGGTCAGCAACTGCCTCATGACGGCATCATCATCGGCGATCAATATTTTCATGATTCAATGTCCGTGAGACTAGTCATCCGACCGATGTCCAGTCGAGTTGAACACGTTGCGATCACAGGGGCCGTCCCGTCAGCCGCTCGTAAGCCTCCAGATATTTGGCGGAGGTGCGGGTGACAATGTCATCCGGCAGCAACGGCCCCGGTGGCGTCTTGTCCCAGTCGAGTGTTTCGAGGTAATCCCGCACGAACTGCTTGTCGAAGCTGGGCTGGCTGCGGCCCGGTTCGTATTCAGAGGCCGGCCAGAACCGCGAAGAATCAGGCGTCAGCACCTCGTCGATCAGGATCAATTCACCATCGAGCAGCCCGAACTCAAACTTCGTGTCGGCGATGATGATGCCGCGCTGCCGTGCGTAATCCCGCGCGGCCTTGTAAATCTGCAGGCTCAAATCACGCGCACGATCCGCCATCGCGCCGCCCAGCAACTGCCGGGCCTGTTCGAAGGGGATGTTTTCATCGTGCCCCGTGTCCGCCTTGGTGGAGGGTGTGAAGATCGGCTCGGGAAGCTCGCCGGATTCCAGCAGACCATCGGGCAGGGGGATGCCGCACGCCGTCCGGCTCTTCTTGTATTCCTTCCATCCGGAGCCGGCGAGATAGCCACGCACGATGCATTCCACCGTCAGGGGCTGCGTCTTCTTCACGATCATGCACCGGCCCTTGAGTTGGTTCTCATGCGCCTTCAACTGTGGCGGCAGCGGATGATCCTGACACGCCAGACGGTGGTTGGGCACAAGGGACGCCGTGCGGTCGAACCAGAAATGGGAGATTTGCGTGAGCACCTCCCCCTTGCGCGGGATGCCGTTGGGCATGATCACATCGAAGGCCGAAATGCGGTCGCTGGCCACGAAAAGAAAACTGTCACCGAGATCGAAGATTTCACGCACCTTGCCGCTGCGCACATGCTTGAGGCCCGGCAGGTCGATCTTGAGAAGCGCGTCGTTCATCGTGGGCGGATGATGCGGAGCACGGGGGAAACTTCAAACAGGAAACGGACTGCGCAGGTCACCGTTTCAATGCGTCCGCCGCCTTTTCGAATCTGGCCGCTGCGTCCATGTTGCCCGCGCTGGCCGCCCACAGTGCCAGCTTGCGGTATAGGGCCGACGCCCCTGCGTAACTGGACTGTTGTTTGAGAAACGCCTCGCCAAAGGTGACGGCCTTCTCAAACTGCTTGTCCTCGGCAAGCCAGTCCATCAGCACCAGGCTCATCCGGATTTCCTGCTGGGCGGATGGATACTGTCGCAGGGCGTCCTCGACCGTGCGGATGGCCGAGGCGGGCTTGCCACTGGCATGGTAAAGGGAGGCGAGCTTTTCCGTCAGGACGGCGCTTTTGAGCTGGGGGGCAACTTCTTCCAGGTATGGCAGCAACTGCGGTTCGCGCATGCCGGTGGCGAGATTCAGATTCACCACGCGCAGATGGGACCACTCGATCGCCGGGGAACCACGCGCCGCCAGGCTTTCATGCATCTCACGCGCAGGCCTGGCGAACGGGCGGTAGAGAGGATCGCCGACGACTGTTGTCTGCCATGAAAGCACCTGCTGCCCGGCCAGGGCTGCCTCTCCGAAGGTGAACCCAAGATCGATCAGACGCGACAACACCACGCCAATGTCCGGCGTGCCTCCCAGATAAGGCTCATACACACAGCCCATCGTGATGGTGGCCCCGCGCGCCAGCAGCGGTCCACACCAGTGCCTGCTCGTGCTGCGCAGTGTGGCCGCGCTGAAGGAATGGAGATGATAGGCAAACGCACCGGGCATGAACTCCATGCTGGATTGCAGGAACGGGCCGTTCGCATCCTCCGCATACCACCCGCAATACATGCCAACATGGCTCATGGGATGACCGGGCTGAAGTGTGGGCTCGGCCTCATCCAGCTCGGTCTCAAACCCCTGCCTGCGCGCCACCGCGTGGGCGCCGCGCAGGATGTCATCCCCCAGCTTGTAGGGGCCGTCCTTGATGCCGCGCAAATCGAAATAAGCACGGCCCCACATGCCGTTGGTTTCCGCCGCCAGCGCCTTGTCCACCAGCCCTTTTGCGATGTCGGGCGTGGGCCCGTCAAGACGCGCCACGATGAACACGCCGTTGGTGGGATGCATGGCAAGGCGGTTCGTGGAGGCGAAGGTCTTGTGGGTTGCAGGCCCGGTGAGGCGGACCCCTGGTCCGCGCACCGGCAGGAGGGCCAGTTCACTGTCCACCGCCGCCTCGTTGCGCCGCAGTTCCTGCGGGAGGTTGTCGATGTCCGGCTCGCGCACGGATGGATCCGGCTCAATCTTCAAAGGCACTTCGTAACACAGCACTGCGTAACGAATGGCGGCTTGCGAGGGCGTCTGTGTCCATCCATCCCCCTGGCCTGCCGCCGGGTAAACCCAGCGTTTTCCATCCTCCAGCCAGGCACGGAGCGGCTCCTCCAGCATCTTGCGGTATTCCAGCCGGCTCATCGTTTCCGTGCGCGGCAGCTTGAGTCCAAGGAGGTGCTCTGCGGGCACGCTGCGTGCCCTGGCATAATGCTCCGCGACGGCCTTTGACTCCTCTGAGTGCGCGTTGAAAACGACAACAACAGAGTTCCTTGCATCCGGCGCTTCTGCCATCCACCCCGTGCAGGTGGCCAGGCCGCACAGCACAGTGGCGAAGCACCACCATGCACGGCGGATTCCGTGAATCACATCAGTCTGGACCTGAGGCGTGTTATTCATGATCCACCGTTCCATTCACTTTGACGCTCAAGCCATCATATGCCAGCCACACGCCCGGGGGCAGCTCGGCCTGGTCCTTGTCGTGGTCGTATTCATCCGTCAGGTGCGTAAGATACGTCCTGTCCGCGCCAATCCGCCGGGCGGCGGTCAACGCTTCATCCAGGGTCATGTGCGTGGGGTGATCCGTCTTGCGCAGCGCATCCAGCACGGCCACATCCACGCCACGCACGATGTCCACCACGGGATCCGGCACCTCCTTGCAATCGCTCATGTAGGCAAGCTTCTTCCGGCCGGACTGCTCGAAGAGAAACCCGAGCGTTTCCATGCGGCCGTGGGGCAATGGCAGCGGTGTGATGCGCAGACTCCCCAGCTCGAACGGTCCATCAATGAACCTCGGGTCCGGACGAAAGTAGGTGTCCGGCCGCGGGGCATCATCAAAGGCGTAACTGAAAATGGTGCTCAACTGGTCCATGGTGGTTTTGGACGCGTAAACCGGCAGCCCGGCGCCGCCATGCAGATGGCTGAACCGCCGGCAGTCGTCCATGCCCAGGATGTGGTCCGCATGCGCATGGGTGATCAACACCGCATCCAGCCGCATGATGCGTTCCCGCAGGCATTGCAGGCGGAACTCAGGGGTGGTATCGACCACGAGCTGGACGTCCCCGGCATCCACGTAAATGGATGGCCGCATGCGGTGGTTGCGCGGATTGGCGAGAAATTCGGGCGGGTATTCCTTGGCCACGAGCGGGACGCCCACGGACGTGCCCGTGCCAAGAAAAGTGAAGCGGAACGACATGTCAGTTTCGTTTTGCCCTAAAGTAGCAGAAGGGCCAGAGTCGGCCCAATGATTTCCTTGGTCGAACAGCCGGAAATCAGCAAACAAAGCACGGTTTGTCAGTCACACGGAGACACATGCTCCTCACCCTTCGCATCAAAAACCTGGCCCTGGTGTCCGACCTGACACTGGAACTGCGCCCCGGCTTCAACGCCATCACCGGCGAGACGGGTGCCGGCAAGTCCGTGGTGATCGGCGGCCTTGGCCTTGTGCTGGGCGAACGTGCGGACCGCACACTGATCCGTGCAGGGTCGGATGGCTGCACGGTCGAGGCATTGTTCGATGTTTCATCCCTGAAGGCGCCGCTCGCCGCATTCCTGGAGGAAAACGGCATCGAGCCCTGCGATGACGCACAGCTCGTCCTTAAGCGCACGCTCACCGCCAGCGGCGGCAACCGCCAGTTTGTCAACGGCTCGCCCACCACCCTCAATGTGCTCTCCACCATCGGCCAGTGGCTGGTGGACATCCACGGTCCGCACGACCATCAATCCCTCCTGCATGCCCCGAATCAGCTGGCGATTCTTGATGCGTTTGGAGGTCTGGAAAACGTGCGCGGCCAGTTCGCCGGACTTCTTGCGCGCCGCTCGACGCTGGAGTCTGAGAAGGCCGCGTTGATCGTGGATGAACAAACCTATGCCCAGCAACTGGACCTGCTTCGACACCAGGCGAACGAAATCGAATCGGCCAGGCTGCAGGCCGATGAGGAGGATCAACTGGACCAGGATTACCAGCGCGCCAGCAACGCCGCCAGACTCCTGCAGCTTTCGCAGACGGCGCTTGGCCTGTTGAACGACGATGAGAACGCCGTGCTGGCCCAGGCCGGTGCGCTCGGACGCGTCCTGCAGGAACTGGAGCGCATCGACAGCTCCGCGGCGGACATCACGGAGACCCACGGGCAGGCCATGGCCGCGCTTCAGGAGCTGCGCGACGCCCTTTCGCGGTATGCCGACCGCGTGGACATCGACCCCGCGCATCTCCAGCAACTGGAGGAACGGCTGAACATCATCCACTCGCTCAAACGCAAGTATGGCAAATCGCTGGCGGAGGTCATCGCCTTCGGCGTGGAAGCCCGCCAGAAGCTGCACTCCTTGGAATCACGCGATGCTGAACTGGAGCGCATCAACACCGCGCTGGCCAAGCTGGACAAGGAACTGGGCACGCTGGGGAAGGAACTGACCGCCCAACGCAGGAAGATCATCCCCAGGCTGTGCAAATCCGTGGAGAAACAGCTCTCGAATCTTGGCTTCAGGCAAAGCCGTTTCGACGTGGCGCTGGCACCGGCGGCAGCCATGACCAGAACGGGCATGGACAACATTGAGTTCCAGTTTGCACCCAATCCCGGCGAGCCACCACGACCGCTGAGAAGCATCGCGTCCTCCGGTGAAATGGCGAGGGTGATGCTGGCGCTCAAGACCGTCCTTGCCGCCCAGGATGAAGTGCCCGTGCTGATCTTCGACGAGGTGGATGCCAACGTGGGCGGCGAGACGGCCCATGCCGTGGGCGACAAGATGCGGCAGATCGGCTCGCGCAGACAGGTCCTGTGCATCACGCACCTTGCACCCGTGGCTGCGGCTGCGGAAACGCACTATGTCGTCGCCAAGGAGATCAAGGGCGACCGCACGCTGACCACAGTCGATTTGCTGGACTCCAAGGCACGTGTCACTGAACTCGCCCGCATGCTGGGCGGCCAGAGCGAGGCCACACGCAAACACGCGGCGGAGTTGTTGAAAGATTGAACAGAGGCGAAACGCTGTGCGGCATGATCATGATTCTGATCAAGCTGCCATTTGCCCGCGACAAGTCCCAAAGCATTCGCGACTTCTGCTCCTCACGGCAAAGCCTGAACCTCCATGCCCACCGCTTTGGCCAGTTCACACTGGCGCTGGTCAAATGTAAGGAAGATCTCGCTTTGCAGCAGCAGTGCCGACGCCACGTGCAAGAGATCAATGGCACGCACGCCGATGCGGTCCGTGTGATCAACTGAAAGCTGCCTTGCACGTTCCATGGTCACATCCATGTCGAGCATCACCTCCAGAAACGCACCCCGCCTGACATACTTTTCAAGCCGCGAAAGCGCCACATCCCTCCCGCGCTTGATCCCTGCGCGCTCAGCAGCCGGACGGACGCGGCGCTCATGAAAGGCTCGCTGGCGTATGGCGTTCTCCACTTCCAACGCATGGAGTGAAAGATAGAACAGCCGGGGACAGCCCAGCCGCCTGTAGGCTGCGACCGCCTGTTCGGTCCCTGGCTCCCCTGTGATCAAACGCAGAAGAAAACTGCTGTCCGCATAGCATCTCATCGCCTGGAATCCTCCAGCAAATCAACGGCGCTCGTGCCGGACGGAGCTTCAGCAAGCACTTCATCGAGAATATCGTCGATCTCAAGTTCACGCCTTGGGGGCAGGCCGTCCGGTGCAGCTGCCTGAATGACCCACAGCGGCTGGCCGTTGTCCGTCACGGCGACCGTCTGTCCGGCGCGCGTCCAGCGCTTGACCTTCAACGGCTCACGGACCAGCTGGCGAAGCGGGATGGTTTTCATTGCGTCAGACGCTATCGTCAGACGCGGTTGACGTCAACGGGCATCAACTCAACCCGGACAGGGCGGCAGGCCCCCTCTGGACAACACGCACGTTCATTTCTACATTTCCCGCGTGGCAGCCATTGAAACGCCTGTCATGCCGACGGTTCTTCCCGATGTCGGGCATGAAGAGAAGACCAGTTCCAGAAAGGAACTGGAGCCCGGTTACCTTGTCATCTGCTGGAATGACCCGGTGAACCTGATGGATTACGTGACGCATGTGTTCCAGCAGGTGTTCGGATGGCAGCGCCAGAAGGCCGAGCATCACATGTGGCAGGTGCATAATGAAGGCCACAGCGTTCTGACGCGTGAGTCCCTGGAAAAGGCCGAGCATTACGTCCACCAGCTTCAGGCCTACAGCCTGCACGCCACCCTGGAGCCTGACGCGTGAAGTTCCTCAAGCTTTCCCGAGGGCGGCTTCATTTCCAGATTGAGGAGGTGGAGCGTGAGATGCTTTTCCAGCTCATCGGACACTATCCGCTGGTGCCCCAGGCCTATCACCGTGCCTCGCTCAATGATCCCCAGGGAAAACTCAACAGCACGCAGCAGCTTCTGGAGGAATCACTGAAGGCGCATCACAGCGAAAACCGCCGCCAGATCGAGGCGCTGCTCAATGCCAGGGGACGCTTCAAGAAGGAGGACGACGGATTGCGCTTCTCCCTCACGCCCGCAGAGGCGCAGGTGCTGCTCCAGGCGATGAACGACGTGCGCGTGGGCAGCTGGCTCATTCTCGGCCAGCCGGACGAGCAGGACGGCAAGCCGCCGGAAGTCACCAAGGAGACCGCACCCTACCTCTGGGCCATGGAATTGTGCGCGTATTTCCAGATGACGCTCATCCGTGCGCTGGACGCCTCCAGCGGCGGTCACTCGTAGATGAGATGGGGTGCGCGGCGCCCCGCAAAGGCCTTCAGGTCCGCCTCCCACATCGCCCGGATGTCCGCCAGCGAACGTCCTGCACGGATGGCTTCGATCGTCCCGGGATGCACCAGCAGGCGGTCAAACTTGTCGAGGTTCCATTCGCCGGGATAAAGGCGTTGCAGTGTGAGCGCGATGGTGATGCCGATGTCACAGGCGCGCAGTGAGGCACGGTCCGTGAGAATGATGTTCACACCACCGCATTCCTTGTCCTTGAACACGCTCGCGTCGGGAGTGAACCGCGCCGGTTTGAACTCCACACCGGGCAACCCTGCCTGTTGCAGCGCGGCAGCGTCGAAGC
>CAYQCZ010000076.1:0-11722 GCA_964415955.1 uncultured Verrucomicrobiota bacterium
AACCCGCCCTTCTGGACAATGCGATCGAACGCGCCGCGATCGGTGACCAGGTCGCGGATGACCGGGAAGGCCTTCGCGCGCCATGGCTCGATGGTGATGGTGTCGCCGTCCTTGAAATGCCGCATGTGCAACTGGCAGGCCGTGGTGCCCCGGTGGCCGCCATGGGGGATGCCGTTGATGACGCAGGAGCAGGTGCCGCAGATGCCCTCACGGCAGTCGCTGTCGAAGGCAATGGGTTCCCTCCCCTCCGAAATCAGGCGGTCATTGACCACGTCCAGCATCTCCAGAAAGGACATGTCGGGGATGATGTTCCCGGCCTGATACGTTTCGAAGCGTCCCGGGTCGCTTGCGTTCTTCTGTCGCCAAACATTGAGTGTCAGGTTCATGGCAGTGGATTATTTGTAGCTGCGCTTGGCAAGATGCACCTCGTTGAATGCGAGAGGTTCCTTGTTGAGGATGGGCGGTTTGCCTTCGCCTGCGTATTCCCACGCGGCGGCGTAACAGTAGTCGTCGTCATTGCGCCGGGCCTCGCCTTCCTCGTCCTGGTGTTCGACGCGGAAATGGCCGCCGCAACTTTCATTGCGGTCCAGTGCGTCGATCGCCAGCAGTTCGGCAAACTCAAGGAAGTCAGCCACACGACCGGCGTATTCCAGGTCCTGATTGAAATCCGCGCCGCTGCCAGTGACCTTGAGGTTCTTCCAGAACTCCTCGCGCAGCGCCGGAATCTCGCTCAACAGTTCCTTCAGGCCCTGTTCGCTCCGCGCCATGCCGCACTTTTCCCAGACCATTTTGCCGAGCTGGCGGTGGAAGCTCATCGCACTGCGGCTGCCGTTGATCTTGAGCAACCGGTCGAGCTTTTCGTTCACAGCGCGCAGGGCCTCCTTGAACTCTGCGGAGTCCGTGCCGACTGTTTCAGGTTTGGCGGCGGAGAAAGTGGACGCGAGGTAGTTTCCCACCGTGTAGGGGAGAACGAAGTAGCCATCGGCCAGCCCCTGCATCAGAGCACTGGCGCCGAGGCGGTTGGCACCGTGGTCGGAGAAATTGGCCTCGCCGCCCACGAACAGTCCCGGCAGCGTGGACATGAGGTTGTAGTCCACCCACGTGCCGCCCATGGTGTAATGGACGGCCGGGTAGATGCGCATGGGCTGCTTGTAGGCGTTCTCGCCGGTGATGCGCTCATACATGTCGAACAGGTTGCCGTAACGCTCACGGATCTTGTCCTCGCCGAACCGCTTGATGGAATCCGCGAAATCCAGATAAACCCCGAGCCGCTTGCCATCCACCATGGGACCCACACCACGGCCTTCATCGCAGACTTCCTTGGCTGCACGGCTGGAAACGTCGCGCGGTGCCAGGTTGCCGAAGCTTGGGTATTTGCGCTCCAGGATGTAATCCCGGTCCGACTCGGGGATGGAGGCGGGATCCTTGCCGCAGTCGGCTGCATTCTTAGGCACCCACACACGTCCGTCATTGCGCAGCGACTCGGACATCAAGGTCAGTTTCGACTGGTGATCGCCGCTGACCGGGATGCACGTGGGGTGAATCTGCGTGTAACAGGGGTTGGCGAAGAACGCGCCCTTCTTGTAGGCGCGCCATGTGGCGGTGACATTGCAACCCTTGGCGTTGGTGCTCAGAAAGAACACATTGCCGTAGCCGCCCGTGGCCAGAATGACCACGTGTGCGGTGTGTGCAGTGACCTTGCCCGTGACGAGGTCGCGGACAATCACACCGCGCGCCCTGCCGTTCACCACCACGACATCGAGCATCTCCGTGCGCGGGAACATCTTCACATTGCCCAGGCCAATCTGCCGCGAGAGGGCCTGATAAGCACCGAGAAGCAACTGCTGTCCGGTCTGGCCGCGCGCGTAGAAGGTGCGCTGCAACTGCGCGCCGCCGAAGCTGCGCGTGTCCAGGAGGCCGCCATACTCGCGGGCAAACGGCACGCCCTGCGCGACGCACTGGTCGATGATGTTCACCGAGACCTGCGCCAGACGATACACGTTGGCCTCGCGGGCCCGGAAATCACCGCCCTTGATGGTGTCGTAGAACAGGCGTTTCACCGAGTCGCCGTCGTTCTTGTAATTCTTGGCCGCGTTGATGCCGCCCTGGGCTGCGATGGAATGCGCCCTGCGCGGGCTGTCCTGAAAGCAGAAGCATTTGACGTTGTAGCCCTGCTCGCCCAGCGTCGCCGCCGCCGCGCCGCCCGCCAGTCCGGAGCCCACCACGATGACCTCGAATTTCCGGCGGTTGGCCGGGTTGACGAGCTTCATCTCGAACTTGTGCTTGTCCCATTTCTGATCGATCGGCCCGGAGGGGATGTTCGAGTTCAGCTTGGATGAACCTGGGGTCTTGTCGTTCATGGTCATCGTTAAAGCGTGGTTATTTCCAAATGCCGACCAGCACCGCCATCGGGATGGATGCGTATCCCACGAAGATCGCCGCAGACAGAACCAGTGCGGCCTTGTCGATCACCGGGCTGTAAACTTTGTTCTTCAGGCCCAGTGATTGGAACATTGCGCCCAGTCCGTGGCTGAGGTGCAGGCAGAGCAGCGCCATGGCGACGAGGTAGAAGACCGCCACCAGCGGTTGCTGAAAACCCGTGATCATCATGCCGTAAACATCGTGCACCGCCTGGCCGTCGAGCGTGTAGGTCATTTCATGGAAGTCCTGCCCTGTGAAATTCACCGGCGCCTTCACCGTGAAGTGGAGCAGGTGATACACGATGAAGGCCGCGATGATCAGGCCGCTCATGAACATGGTGCGCGAGGCGTAGGTGGCCACGGTCGGGTGCCAGTTGGCGTAGGCCACGGGCCGCGCCGCCTTGTTCTCGGCGGACAGCTTCACCGCCGTCCAGATGTGGATGCCCACGATGGCGAGCAAACCGAGACGCGCCCCCCACACCAGGCCGGGCTTGGATTGCAGGAAGTGGCCGTAGGCGTTGATGGCTTCAGGGCCCAGGAAGACCTGCAGATTGCCCAGCAGGTGGGCGATGACGAAGCCGAACAAGAGCGCACCTGACAGGGCCATCAGGTATTTTTTGCCAAGCGATGATGTGAACAGCTTTTGAATCGGGCTCATGTGAAATATCAGCTTGTGTCCACCGGGGCGTGACATGCTGCGGCGCTCCTGCGGACAAACCAGTGAAGTAAAGGGTGATTTCGTCCCACGGTCAACCAGCGGGACAAAGTATAAGCGTCCGCTGAGTCAAGGGTAACGCCCCCTAATCCATCCGGGCGGGCCCGGCCCCGGGCAGCGTCTCCAGTTCCCTTCCCGAGCGGCGCTGGACCTGCATGGCCTGCATCCCGGCACCCACCGCCCCTTCGATGTCCTCGCTCAAACTGTCTCCGATGTGCAGCACGGCTTCCGCCGGCACGCCAAGCGCATCAGCGGTCATGGAAAACATCCGCGCGTCGGGTTTGGTGAACCCGGTGGCAAATGAAATGGTCCTCGTGCTGAACCAGGCGGACAGCCCGAGGTTGTCGAGCAACGACGGCAGCCGGTCGTCCCAGTTTGAGATCACCGCCATCGGCATGCCCGCCTGGTTCAATCGTTCGAGCAGCGGCCTCACATCTTCGTAAACACGCCATACGTCCGTGTCTTCAAACCTGTGATAGATGGCCGGGAAGAATCCCTCCGGAAGCCTGTCAGCCGCCGCCCCGAACGTGGATCGAACCACGTCGAACCAGGCCCGCTGCGAGTAGTCAAAACCGCCCCTTGCACGCCATGACTGTTTGAACGTTTCATTCAGCACTCCAGGATCGGCATGCACGCCATGTCGCGCCGCCTCCGCCGCATAGACATGGCCCACGGACGGCCATGGCTCGATCAATGTGCCGCCCACGTCAAAAGTGACGGCCTGGACGCGCCGCCAGTCGATGCGGTTTGCCGCGTTCCGGGGGATCACTGTGGGGATCTGGGTTTGAAGGCGGCGGCCAGCCGCTGCGCCTTCTCGATTTCGTGCCGCGCCATCTTCAAGGAGAGGTTTTCCCTGAGGTTGCGCGCGCGGCTGTTGTCATGCGCGGCGGACAGGCTGGCCCATTTGTAGGCCTCGATGAGATTCATCTTCACCCCTGCGCCCCGGGAAAACGCGCTGGCCAGATTCGCCTGGGCATCGGGGTTGTCCTGTTCAGCGGCGCGCCTGAACCACGCCACCGCCTCGCGCTCGTCCTTCGACAGCCCGTTGCCGGCGGCATACAACTCCCCCAGCAGATTTTGCGATGGGGCGTGCCCCAGTTTGGCGGCGTCCAGCAACCATTCCGCCGCCGTGCGCGGGCTTTTGCGCACGCTGCCACGGCCATCGATGTAAAGCATGGCCAGCCGGTGGGCGGCATCAAGGTGGGCCTGCTCGGCGGCGGCGCGATACCATCGGGCCGCGGCTGAAAACTCCTTCTCCACACCTCGGCCGCGTTCATGCATCAGGCCAAGTTGATATTGCGCCTCGGGATGGCCACCCTCCGCCGCCTTCTGCCGCCAGGCGACCGCTTCCGGCAGGTTTTTTTCTGCACCTTTGCCTTCGAGCAGATGTACGGCGAGTTGTTCTTGTGCGATGATGTCACCTTTGCCTGCCCGTTCCTCCAGCGCTTCCACCGGTTCCTTCCCGTTTCCCTGGCTTCGGAGCTGTGGCGCAGCCAGTGCAAGACACATACACATCAATGTCATCCATGGCCGCGCGGGGACGAGGGTTTTCATGGCCGCAACGTAAGGGGTGCCATGCGGATTCGCAATGCGCCCGTGCGATTGACAGGGCCATGGCGTGGGCGCACTGTGCGCAAAACCCACATTCCACGGCCATGCACATCATCGCAACCCTGGCAGTCCTCCTGCTCGCCGCCTCCCATGCCCTCGCGCAGGGCGTCAACACATCCATCATCAAGCAGCGTGCCCGCGAGGTCTCGGGCAGCAAGCAGCCGCCGCTGCCGCCACCGCCACCCGCCCCTCCAGCCCCCGGCGCAGCGGCACGTCCTTCTGCGGCACAGATGAACCAGGCCGTGGTGTCCAAGCTCTCCGCCACCATTGCCACGATCAAAATCCGGTCGGAGGTTGCTGATGAACACCGTCAGAAGCTCGCCAAAGACCTGGCCATGGCCGCCCAGACCGGGGTCGTGCCGCCGGCCGACGCTCTCAACAAGCTGGCCGATCATCTGGCCTCGGCGATCGTGGGCGGCAAGTTCAGCGCGAATGACCAGTTGCTGCTCGCCCGCAATCTGGCCGCGTTGCTGGGTTCCAAGGATGTCTCCGGTGAATCGGCTGCGGCGCTGCTTGCCTCCACGCGCGACACGCTCATGGCCGCCGGTGCCTCCGAGGAAAAGACGCGTCTGGTCCTGCAGGACTTGCAATCGCTCACCGCCACCGCTTCGAAATCCAAGTAACATCCACCCTTGCCCGCACCACGTATGACGCCTCGTTTCGCCTTTGTCGCCGCAGTCCTTTGCCATGCCATCGCACTCCCGCTTCATGCCGCCGACCGGCCGGCATCGAAACCGCTGTTCGATGGGACCAGTCTTGACCACTGGACCTTGCGGCAGGAGGGCGGATGGAAGGTCGAGGACGGCCTGCTCAGGCCGAAGGACATTCGCAAGGACAACTACATCTGGACCAGGAACACTTACGGCGACTTCACCCTTGATCTGGAGTTCAAGATGTCCAAGGACTGCAACAGCGGCGTCTTTTTCCGGACAAACCCGGACAACCCGGTGCAGGCGGGCTTCGAGATTCAGATCTTCGACTCGCATGGCAGGGCGGAGGTGGGCACGCATGACTGCGGGGCTCTGTATGATGCGCTGGCACCGAAGGTGAACGCGGCAAAACCCGCCGGCGAATGGAACTCCATGCGGATTACGGCGAAGGGACCGCGGGTGACGGTGGAGCTGAATGGCAAGGTCGTGGTGGAGGCGAATCTCGATGACTGGAAGACGGCGCAGCAGAATCCGGACGGTTCGAAGAACAAGTTCAAGACCGCCCTGAAGGATTTGCCGCGCAGCGGGCACATCGGCCTGCAATACCACGGTCACGATGTCTGGTTTCGCAGCATCCGGTTGACGGGCCTTTGAAGAGGCACTGCTTGCCGGTGTGTTCCTTCCCGGCATCTTGGGGCTTGTCCAGAGCCCGCTGCCGCCACTGCGGCTTCAGCCGGGGGTTATTTCCCCGGCATCACCCACCGAGTAGGGCGGCATGGCGCCGTCCTGTGTGGCGACGAATTCCGCCAGCCGGCATGCCTGCTCCAGCATGCGCTGCGGCGCGACATCGCCTGAAAGCAGGCTGCGCGTGAGCGAGGCTAGAAAGGAGTCACCGGAACCCACCGTGTCCCGCACCTGCACGGGGCGGGCATCAGCCCAGTGCCAGGCACCATCCATCAGCAACCCCGCACCGCGCGGTCCTGCGGTCACGCAGATCGTTCCGCAACCCGTCGATTGGGAAAACTCCCGTGCGGCAGGCTCGCAATCTTCCGCGTGGAAACGTCCGCCGGTGAGCCTGTGGAGTTCGTCATGGTTGAGCTTGATCACCTGTGCGCGCGCCGCCAGGAGCTGGATGACTTCCGGATCATCCGCCGGAGGGCGGAGGTTTACATCGAAAACACGCAGGGCCTGTGGCGCCAGGTCGAACAGTTCAAGCACGCGTTCGCGGTTGGGTGCGCAGCGTTGGGCCAGTGTGCCGTAGATGATGGCCCGTGCCTGCCGGGCGGCTTCGCGCGCGGCCGCATTCAGCTCGATGGCATCCCAGGCGACCTGTTCGAGAATGTTGAACTGCGGGATGCCTGCGGCGTTCAATTCCACCAGCACGGCCCCGGTGGGACGGTCGTTGGTGGTGACACAGGCGGTGTCCATGTCCCAGCGGCGCATCCGTCGGAGCAGTTCCTCGCCGAGAAAATCGCGGCCCACGGCGGTCATCGGCAGGGGACGCAGGCCCAACCGGCCGAGGTGATACGCGACATTTACCGGCGCGCCGCCGGGAAAAAGCCCGGCCGGCAGGGAATCCCAGAGAATCTCACCGAAACACAGAATGGAATCATCACCGGCTGACATGAAGAACCATCATGCCTGCTGGCGGCCCGGATGGCAAACCCACGGCGGGCGGTTGTTGTTTGTCACTGCCGTTGCGGCGGGGACCATTCAACGCCATCTCCCCGTCAACGAAGCCGTTTCAACGCGAGAACCTGCCGGCCATCGGCTGCGGTTGCATCTGACAGCCAGGGGCGGTTCCCCATTGAAAATCATCGCACCATCCCGGGGTTCGGGTTAGAAGAGAAAAACACAATCATGAAAAACCTGTGGAATCCCATCAAACCACTCATGATCCCGCTGATCATGGCATCATGCCTCATCCCGGCCGTTGTTTCCGGTGAGGAGCCATCACCTGCGAATCCTGAAGCCGCTTTTGCGTGGCTGAAGTCTGTGGACGACCAGTTCAAGCAGCCACGACTGCCCGGGCTCACCATCGAACAGCTCAGGTCGCTCACGGAAGTGAACCTCGGCGGCCATCGCAAATCCGACAACAAACACATCTTCATTCCCGCCGGTGAATTCCGGCATCTGGCCGCGCTGCCCGCCCTGCGCAAGGCGACACTCTGGGAGATTGACGGCCTGGATGACAGCGCGTTGATGCACATAGGCAGGGTGAAGACGCTTCGTGAACTGGAACTGGGCGACGCGCAAATCACCAGCGCCGGGTTGAAGCACCTGCGCGGGCTGCACGAGCTCACCTACCTCGGTCTTGGCTGGACCAAGGACGTGACCGATGACGGGTTGCTTGAGCTGGTCAGCTTGAAGAACCTCGAAGTGCTGGTGCTGTCTGGAACAAAGGTCACCGACCATGGCCTGGCCCACCTTTCACGACTGCCTGCACTGAAGGACGTTCGGCTGGCTGCCCTGCCTGGCGTGACCGATGCGGGGTTGCTCAGGCTGAAGGATTGCAAGGCGCTTAAGACCATCGTTGTGAACAAGAAAACCGGGGTTACCCCTGATGGCATCGCTGCGTTCAAGCAGCAGCGGCCGGACTGTGAAATCATCATCAAATGACGTTGCCGCGAATAGACAGCGGCTTCATCCCGTGCTTTGGCCGGGCGCGGCGCGCCTGTTGCGAACGGTTCACACCGCCAGCAGCAACGACCCGGCACATTCCTCCCACGCCAGAGGGTCTTCGGCGGAGTCGCCCGCATGGCGCTGATCACGGAGCATGGAGCGGACCTTGGCGAAGTGTGACACCGTCCGTTCACAACAAAGTTTCAGGTGCCGCGCAACCACACTGACATGCACCGTGCGCGGGATGTGATGTGCCCCGTGGAATGGGAGTTTTGACCATGCCCGAACTGCCGGAAGTCGAGGTTCTAGCGCGTCATCTGGATCCGCTGTTGCGTGGCCGGACGGTGGTTGACGTGGACATTGTCCGTCCAAAGATTCTCCTGACCTCGAGCCCCGGGGCTTTGCAGGCCGCCCTTCTGGGTGCGCGTTTCACGAGGGTGCATCGTCGCGCCAAATACCTGCTGTTTGAATTGGAAACAGCCGCCGGCACACAGTGCACCGTGCTTGGCCATCTGGGCATGACCGGCCGGATGTATGTGCAGCCGGCAACTGCGCCAGTCCCGAAGCATGCGGTCATCTCCATGGGGCTTGGTGGGGAGATCTTTGTGTTCGAGGACACAAGGCGTTTCGGGCGCTTCACGCTTGATGCGAAATGCTTGGAAACACTTGGGCCGGAGCCGCTGGAGGATGCGTTTGATGGCGCGCGGTTGCTGGCTGGATTGCGGAGTTCGCGACAGCCGGTGAAGCTTCGGTTGCTGGACCAGTCCGTGGTGGCAGGTGTGGGCAACATTTATGCCAGCGAGGCGCTCTTTCGCGCGGGCATCCGGCCGACCCGCAGGGGATGCCGGCTGACACTGGCCGAAGCAGGGCGCCTGTGTGCCGCCATCCGCAGCGTGCTGGGCGAGGCGGTGCGGCTGGGCTCGTCACTGAATCTGGACTGGACGGGCAAAGACGCCGCCGGGGGTGTCTTTTACTACGGGGCAGGGCCGGGTGACGCCGTTGAAAGGTTCATGGTATATGACCGTGAAGGCCTGCCTTGTGTGAAGTGCGGCCATGCCATCAAGCGCATCGTGCAGGCGGCACGCAGCAGCTTCTTTTGTCCGGATTGCCAGCAATAGGGGCGGACTCCCGCCAGTTGACGCTCGGGGGCGGGATGCCTACCTTGGCGGTGTGATCGCACAAGCCACAACCAAGCCCGCCTCCGCACCGTCGTTTCGCAATGGAGACGAACGGTTGATCAAGCTGACCTCCAATGCGGCGCACAAAGTGCAGACGCTGCTCCAGCGGCAGGGCCGCCCCTCCGGGGTGCTGCGTGTGGCGGTGGTTGGCGGCGGATGTTCAGGGCTTCAATACAAAATGGATCTTCAGGACGGCCCCGCCAGCCGCGACATCCTCGTGGAATCCGCCGGTGTGCGCGTGGTGGTGGACCCCAAAAGCGCGCTTTATGTCACCGGCAGTGAGCTGGATTACATCGACGCCCTCCAGGACGGCGGGTTCAAGGTGAAGAATCCCAACGCCGCCACCTCGTGTTCGTGCGGGGAGAGCTTCAGCGCTTGAGCGCCGGCGGCATGGTTGATTGTTTCACACTGCTGGGCGTGCCCCGCCAGCCATGGCTGGACGGTGAGTTCCTGCAGAAGCGGTTTCATGAGCTTTCCATGGGAAGTCACCCCGACCGTGTGCATGGGGTGGAGGCCTCCGTCCGTGAGGAGGCCAACCGGCGTCATGCCGCCTTGAACTCCGCCTACGCGACATTGAGCCAGCCCAAGGAGCGGCTTGCGCATCTGCTGGAACTCGAGAACGGAGCCCGTCCGCAGGTCGTGCAATCCATTCCCGAAGATTTGATGGAGCTGTGCATGGAGGTGGGGGCGGTCTGCCGCCGCGTGGATTCATTTCTCGCAGGCACGCCGGACTCGGAATCGCCCATGCTCAAGGTGCAGCGTTTTGCCGCCGCGATGGGGCATCAGGATGCCGTGCAGGAACTGGCCGCCAGGCTGGGTTTGCGGATTGATGCGATCCACGCCGAGTTGCGCGGCTTGAACCGGCACTGGGCCGATGCCGGTGACGTTGCCGGCAGGCGTGAGGCGCTCAAGCGCATTGAAGAACTGTGGCGGTTGCTGTCCTATCTGGGGCGCTGGACGGGCCAGTTGCAGGAACGCAACGTGCGGCTGGTCATTTAGCGGGATCATGCAAACCAATCATTCAAGAACACCAGGCTGGCTGATGCTGCTGGCCATCATGCACATCGTCCAGTGGAGCGTGTTTGCCCAGACCTGGCAGCAGGTCCTGGCCCGCATGCCGCTGGTGCGTCCGGCAGTCCAGTTGGACAAATCCAATGCCGCCCCGCTGCTGCTGGAGAGCTTCCAGTCCAACACAGTGATCAAGGCGTTCGTCCTCATGCCCGGATGCACGGATGAAATCTATTTCCTCGAGAAGGCAAAGGCAGTGCTTGCACCGTCCGACACCACGCTCCTGGCCGCGGTGACGGCGTTGACGAATCAGACCTCCCTGCATGTCACGTTCAAGGCCCCGTTTCTGCTGTTGCACACGGACGAGGATTTGCTGGATGTGCACCAGACGGTGAAGGACGAGCAGGCGCTGGTGAAGCTGCGCTCGGCCAGATTCACCCCGCGCGTGGTGTGCTTCGATCGCGACTGGGATTACCTGCTGCCCATGCTGGAGGGAACGCTGAAGGCGCGGTTTGAACCGGGCAGACGCAGTCCGGACTCATGGCATTTCTACCGTCACGCGTTTGCGGCCTTTGACCTGAATGGTGAGGAGGCGTTGCGGGTCATCGCACTGGCGGGCAAGACGGTTTACACCATTGAGGGCAGGACTTTGTTTGGCCGGCCCAAGGTCAGTTTCCAGCCGGATCGTCGTGGTGAACCGGATTCCCCCCAAGGGCCTGTCTGAGATGGCCGGGGTGCCCTTCCGGCTGGGGGGTTCTCCGTGGCCGGGGCGGATGGCCCTGCGCATCACCAAAGCGCCCGCAAACAAGGACTGAACCAGGCTTTTGAGGGTTCAGGCCACACCCGGCAGCGCACTTGTCCGGTCGCAGCGTGACCGAGCCCATCTTGGGATGCCCCGTTTTTTTGATGCCTCTGCCCTGTCTCTTGATGCCTTGCCACTTGCCACTGGCTGCGGCCAGCGCCTATCCTCTGGGCTGAATCTGAGTGGAGACATGGGGACCACGCCCGAAGCCAAAGCCCGCCAGCAGATCGACGCGATGCTCACCGCGTCGGGCTGGATTTTTCAGAACTGCCGCGAGAATGGTATGGAAGTGGAGCGGCGGTTGAGCGTGGTGGAGGAGTTGGAGTCGGTGGTGTCGGCCAACCTGCAAAGGGCGTCCCGTCTGCGGCAATCAATCTTGCAGAAAGCATTCGCAGGAGCACTGGTATGAATCGCCCATTCTTAATTCATCCTTCCTCCTTCTGCCTTGGCAATCCGTCCATCCTCCAAAAAGCCTTCACTGGAGGTTTGGTGTGACGCAGTCAATTACAATGATGGCGCAGATAGTTCCATCGGGTGGAATTCCCTGCGCTGCAATTGGCGTCGGGGGTCAGGGCAGTGAAGCTCATTTACTCCAATGCTGCGTCGTGGCACATTGTGCCACGTCAACGAACCATCAACCGCGAGGCGAGCCGTGAAACTACTAGAGCCTGTTATGCACTTTTGGCGACGAGGTTTTTGAGCATGAGCATGACGAA
>CAYQCZ010000077.1:0-11653 GCA_964415955.1 uncultured Verrucomicrobiota bacterium
TCCAGCACCCGGCCCCTTGGCAGTCCAAGGGGCCGTTTTCGTTGTTTCGCCGAACAAGAAGCAGCAGAATCCACCCCCAACGAAGCAGCCCGAAACAGGGCCAATCCAGCCACCAAAATCCTAACAAATCCTAACGCCAAGGATTCGCTTAGATGTGGTTTCGTGACAAATGGCCAAAAACTGGGAAACGTATTTTGCCCAATAGAATCAGGGTTAGAACGCACATCACCACCCATCCCCGAAAAAGTTCAAGCAGGCTTTCAGTCCAGCGATCACCTTGCCCACACACGATTGCGCGGACGTGATGAAATTCGGTTGCTGCAGCGCCCGGCTCACACCTTGAAGATGGGACGCATCGTCCGCGAATTTCTGAATCTCACGTTGTTCCTCTGGCGTTGCGAACAGTAGGTCGAGTTTGTCCGACCACTTGGACACACAGGGCTTTTTGAAACCAAGGTATGCCTCCAGGAATTTTCTCAGGAGGTTCGGCGCGGTGTATGCCTCATGCAGCGAAGGTGCTTGAGCGTTCGCGAATGCGTGCAACTGCGCGAAAACGAAGTGGTATTCTGACTTATACCTGCGGAGCAAGGCAGGCAGGTCTTCCACGGTTGCCATCCACTGCGCGCCGCCATCAAGCGTCCTGTTCACGTAGTAGGCGCAGGCATCGCGGTTGTTCGCGTAACGGGAGCGTGCTTCGAACCACTCATCCTTCATCAGGTTAAAAAGTTCGCTGTTGTGCGTGGAAACAAAGATTTGTCGGCAAGCAACAAGGCGTTCCGCAATGAGGGCGTAAATGGCGTAGATGTGGTTTGAGTCCAGACTGGAAATGGGATCGTCGATGAAGACGATGGTATCGGCCAACACCGCTCCGTTTGCTTCGAGGCTGACGAGGAAATAGGCGAACGCGATGGCGGTCTTCTCCCCGTCACTGAGGTTTGCTGCTGGCGTGCCGTCCCGACGGAACTCGAAAAGACCATCGCCTACAGCCGCGACCTCGATGTTGTTTCCCGCCAGCAGAAAACGAAGCACATCGTTCAGCTTTGCCGCGCCGATGGATTGCTGGCGCACTTGCAGCTCGACGGCTGTGATTCGAGCCGCCACCCGGCTCAACACTCCCGCTGCGTCTGTTGTTCGTTGGCGAGCCTCAGCCACGCGGGCTTCCTTCCCTGTCAGGTCGTTGTCGCGAAACAGCAGTGCCGCGAAATGCCTTTCAAGCGCAGCCCTCGCGTTTGCCTTTGCTTGGGTCAACTCGTTGGCAGCTTGGTTGTGTCGCTGGATGAGCGCATTGACCCGATCCAGCAGCGTCAGCCTTTCCGCAGCGCGCGACAGGTCGGCCTCCCAAACAATCGCGGTTTCGATTCGCGTTTGCTTCTGGGTCAATGCCTCAACCATTCTCGCCTGCACCTGAACGGCCCATTCCTTCCAATTCTGGATTTCGTCGCGCAAGCCTGTGAACTCAGCCTTGAGGTCGGGGGCGAAATCACGCTCATCCGGAAAGGGCGAATCCAGCCGGAGGTTCTGACATTCTTGAACTTTCGCCTTCAGGTCTCGGACGAGAGCCTCATACCCGTGGGAAAAGTGGCCCCTCAGCAAATCCAGCCGTGCATCGCTGATTGGCGAACCACAAAACTCACACTCGCGCTTGTCTTGGTGAAGCGCCATGCCAGTGCGGACCCAGGTTTCCAAGTCGCGGTCAGACTTTAGGCGCTCAATCGCACGGTTTGATGCAGTCTGCCCCAGCAAGTCGGCAACGCTTGCAGATAGTGCGACCCAATCCGGCACCGTCGTTGGAACAGGGTTCAGCACCGACCAAGCGTTGGTTGTCCGACAGACTTCAAGCTTCGCAGTCACTTCGGCATCGGCCAGCAGAGAAGACGCGTAGTCTTGCCGCACTTCCTCGACTCGCCGCATTAAATCGGGGCGGCGAAAATTTCGGACTCCCAGCAGACTGCCCGCGCCACTTGCCTTGTCTGTGCCTAGTTGGTCGATTTCACCTTGGGCCTGCCTCGCTTGCTCTTGAAACATTGCCTCCAACTGCGCCACGCGCTCCCGACGACGGTTCAGATGTTCGAGGCGTTGGCGAAGCACCCGGTTTTCCAAACCAAGGATGAACACCGCAGGGGCTGTATGCTCCTGCTCGAAGTTTTCCTGCACAAACTCTCGGTTAAAGACGCGAGTCTTGGGCGGGGGATTTGTTTCCAGTGACGCGTGCGTTACTGGCGAGCCGTCGCTGAGGACAATCCGGAAGGATGAGTTGGGCCAACTAGCGATGCGTTCGGGCTTTTCCAGAATCTGAAACAGCCGCGACAGAGTGGTCTTGCCTGAGTAGTTCCAGCCATAAATCAGATTGCACTTCGCGAAAGCCGGCAGGCCGCCGCCCTGAAAATTGCGGTAGATGCCGAAGTCACGAAGATGGTCAATTTGCTGGATCATGTTTGCGTCGCCTGGTGGAGCATCCTCCTACACGCGGCAATTTCATGGGTTCGTCGGCATCACATCTGGATACGGCCCCAGGAAGCGTTCGCCGTTGAAGTGGATCATGTGGTCGGGGTCTTCGGCGATCCAGACTTCGGATTCCCAGGCGATGTGCGAGACGAAGGTCTGCATGGTGCGGCGGTTCTCGAAGGCGGTGACGAAGACGAGGCCCGCTTTGCAGCCGGCGAACAGGTTTTTGAGTTCCTTGCGGCGCTTGCCGTCCACCGGGCCAGCGCTGGTGACGGCTTCGATGAGCAGGAGCCAGTTGCGCTTGGTGTCGTGAACAATGACATCGGGAATCTTGGCGGCGGAATCCAAAGTGACGCCGAGCGCGGCCAAGCCTGCGGTTTCCAGATGGACGAACTTGTGTTCGGTGTCGCCGATGTAGAGGACCACACCGCCGGGGGCGAAGGCGGGGCAGAAGTGTTCGATGATGGCCTTGATGAGCAGGCACCAGCGGTAACGGGAATGGTAGTAGAAAGTCCCGTCAGGCATCTGCCAACGCTGGGCCTCCACTTGCCGTCGTGGGATGCGCAACGAGCGAGCGAGCCGATCCACGCCCACCGATGATGGGTGGCAGAGCTTGTCAGTCGTTTGGTGCTGTCTTATCCGGCGCATGTATCCCGTTTTGGGTTATCCTAAAATCGGATGGATTCTTGGCAAGTGTCAAAGTCCATCTTCACAACTGAGTATTCGGTTTTCCGAGACCTTCTGCGGGAACTCCGCACCGAGAAGGGCCTCACCCAAGTCCAATTGTCCGAGACGCTGGGAATGCCCCAGAGTTTCGTGAGCAAATACGAAACGGGTGAGCGAAGGCTCGACGTGATTGAAGTCCGTGAGGTCTGCCAATCCTTGGGCACCACACTCGCTGCATTTGCGAAGAAGTTGGAAGCCAGACTGCCTGAATCAAAAAAGGGAGGTGTAGAGTGATGAACTTGGATTCAGGGAGCGCCACGGCGGGGAAGGCAGCATTGCTGTTGGCTGCAAAAGGGCTGGGTTACTTGGTCCCAACGGCGAAGCAGAAAAAGAACCTCGTCGTGGCCTTCGCGAAGCGGGACATGATTGTTTATGGGAAGGCATTTGATGTGGTCCGCCTGTCTGAACCTGTGAACTTGGATTCATTGGAGGAGGTCGAAGCCAACCTGAGTAAGGTGTTGGTGTGCGAAATCAAATCCACGAAGAAGGACGTGGCTGCTGATTTCCGGGGCTACTTCTTCGGATTGACCGCTGCCGAGGTGCTGGTGGCGCAGAGCCTCAAAGCGCAGTTCCGCTTTATCTTCGTGAACACGGTTTCTGGCGCACACCTGGAACTGCAATTGAACGAGATTTTCGCGAAGGCACGCGGTATTTACCCGACGTGGAGCATTTCGTTTTGACCGAGGTCGTACCGACACGAGACGGCGACGCTCTTCCTTCGACGTGAAGCGTTTCGTGAGCAGATACACGCCGGAGGGCACGAGCCACGGGCGACGTTTCGTCGTTGTCGAGGATGGCGTTGGGCTTGCGGGCTTCGGGCTTGGGCCAGTGGACGGTGCCGCCGTTGAAGTGGCAGGGATAGAGCAGAGGGACGGTGCCGCGTTCGGGTTCCTTGCGCAGGGCGTCCTTGAGGCGGAAGTCCACGACGCGCCCGGTCGAGACGGTGACGCCCAACGAGGCAAGGCTGGAACTGAGACCGTCCATCGCTTCCTTGGCCGTGGCGTGGCTGGCTGTGGAGGGGATGTGTAGGAACTTCTCGGGGTCGCGCGGGTGGACGATTTCAGCGAAGGGAAAAACGGCCGTGGTGATGTCGTCGCCGTGCTCGCCGCTGCTGGTGGAGATGGTGAGTTCATCGGGTTGGCTCCGGCCCTTCACCGCGTGGAAGATGATGTTCTCCTGAAGCACGCTGTCATCGCGGAAGGCGGCTTGGCGGGATTCAAAGACATGAAGGCGGCGGAGTTCCAGTTGGCTCAAGAAGTCTTCGCGGAACGGGCGAAAGTAAGGACCGTTGCAAAAGCTCCGTGGCGTGATGCCGACGAGTTGGCCGCCTGGAACGAGCAGGCGCTGAATGAGGGCGATGAAGCCGGTGTAGAGGTTGCTAGTTTCAACGCCGACGGAACACAGCGCGCGTCGCTCGGCGGAGTCGGCGCCGATTTTGCGATAGGGCGGATTCGCGATGGCAGCATCGAAGGCGGGCGGATGCGTGCCGAACAAGTCGCCCACGAGACGCACCGACATTTCCTGGATGAAGTCGGCGGAGTGAATGGTGAACGTGAAGCGGATGCCCGCGTCGGCGCAGCGATGCTCGCACTCGCGCATCGTCGCGGTCAGCGCGTCGAGGATTTCACCGTCAAGTTCGTAGAGTGTCGCCTCGATGGCACGAATACCGTCGCGCTTTTTACAACAGCGAGAGACCAAAGCCGCAGTGAGTGAGCCAGCGCCAGCGCCAGCGTCGAGCAGGCGCACCGTTCGCGGGAGTGGTCCGAACATTGACGCCATGAAGTCAGCCACCGGCGTCGCGGTGAGGAACTGTCCGAGTTCCTCCTGACGACTTCTGGGGTTTTCGATGGCCGCGAGTTTCATGGCGTCAGCCTCGGGCTTGCTGGATGCTTTGCCGGCCATGATTCGTTTTGGACTCCCAGCTTTTCCAACGGTTGTAAATTCATGGCGTGCAGCTTTCCAAAGATTGAGCCCTGCGGCAACCGGGGAGTCGCGTCATTTCCCGGCTTGCGAGACATCCACGGCGCGCATTTTCACGTCCTTGAACAGCTCGCTCTCCTCGAATTTCCCCGCGCGCGTGTCTTTGCCGCTGGTCCAAAGCGGGGTCGTGCTGCCGTCGTGGTGGCGGATGCGGAGGTTGTCGAGATAGATCGTAAACGTGCCGGGGGTGCCGCCGGTGAAGACGACGCCGTGCTTGCCGAGCGGGCCGGGCGCGGTGCTGCTGAGACCGATGATGCGGTGTTCCCACACGCTCTTGCCGTCGGCGATGCCGGGGCCGGTGATTTGGTCGCGGCCAAACTGATCTACCGCGGTGCCGGCTTTGAAGAGCGGGCCGAAGGGTTTCGAGTTGTTGCCTTCGAGCGTGGAGTAGTAGGGACGCCGCCTCGGATGTCCGGGGGAAAAGGCGATGTCGAACTCCACCCAGTCGGTGGCGTATTGCGTCGCGCCCCAGTTGGCGATGTTGATCGCGAGGCGATCCTTCGGCTGCGCCTTGTCGGTGATGGTCACGGTGACGGCGAGCACTTCACCCTCGGGCGTGGCGGTCGCGTGATATCTTTGCGGCGCGGGCCGGTGGCTGAGCGCGACGCCCATGGAGTCCGCCCATGCGTCCATCTTTGCGGCAAGAGTCCTGACCACGTCGGGATGCGCGTCGGCGACGTTGTTCGACTCCGTCTCGTCCTTCACGATGTCGTAGAGTTCGTAGCGGCCATGGAAGCGGTGCAGCTTCCACTGCGGGGTGCGCAGCGCGTCTTCGTCGCGCCAGACGAAGTAGTAGCTCTCAACCGGGCTGCGCTGATTGTCGCGCAGAGCAGGCCAGACGTTCTTGCCATCAAGCGGACGCGTCTCCGGCATCGTCGAGCCGGTCATCGCCATCAGCGTGGGAAACATGTCGAGCGCACCGCAGAGGCCGTCCCACTTCTTGCCGCCGACCAGCCCGCCCTTGGGCCAGTGAATCACCGTCGGCAGGCGCACGCCGCCTTCGTAAATGGTGTGCTTGTGGCCGCGGAGCGGCAGGCTGCTGCCCGCTTCCATCGCGCCGTTGTCGCTCGTGAAGACGAAGATCGTGTTCTCGCTCAGGCCCAGCTTCTCCAGTTCGGCCATGAGCGCGCCGACGTTCTTGTCCATCGCATGCAGCATCGCCGCGTGAATGTGCCTGTTCTCGTCGGTGGTCTTGCCGCTCGCCGTCGGCAGCTTCGCTGCGACTTTCGGGTCAATCGCCCCAAGGTCGTCCTCCTTCGCCTGCAACGGCGCGTGCGCGATCTGGAACGGGATGTAGCAAAAGAACGGCTGGTCCTTGCTCTCGCGGATGAAGTCGATGGCGCGCCGCGTGATGAGATCGTCGGTGTAGCCCTCGTCGTTCGGGCGAAACTCACGGTTGTGCCACCAAGACACCGGGCCGCGTCCCTGCACGGTGCGGCGGTTAAAATGATCCCCGCCGCCACCGTAATAAATCCAGGCCTCGTCGAAGCCGTGCGCATTCGCGCCGTGCCCGCCCTTGTGCGTCTTGTTCGGCATGGACTTGAACGCCTCCTTGAACGCCGCCTGAAACTCCGGCGTGTCCGGGTCTTCACCATTGTGCCACTTGCCAAAGACACCGGTGCGATAACCGTTCGCCTTGAAACCCTCGGCGATGGTCGTTTCACCCAGATCAAGTTCCCCGCCGACTTCCGGCGCGGTGCCCACGCGAATCGGATGCCGGCCCGTGAGCAGCATTGCGCGCGTCGGCGAGCAAACGCACCAGCCCATGAATTGCGTCAGTTCAACGCCACGAAAAAAGAGCCGGTCAATATTCGGCGTGGGCACGCCGCCTCCGTGCACGCTCAAGTCACCCCAGCCAACGTCGTCGGAAAGGATGTAAACGACATTGGGCTTGGCCGTCGCGGCGTTGGCGTCTCGCGAAGACGCGGTGGCGCAGAGCAGGAGGGTTGAAAGCGCAAGCGCGCTGATGGAGTGATGAAACAAGGGGGTCATAAGTTTGCTGTGACGGATCAAAGGTGAGCGCGGAGCGTGGCGATGCTCTTTTCGAACTCCGCCTTCTGAAGTTCCTGGTCGAACGTCTTCGGGTTCGCGCCCGCCGGTGCTTTCAGGATTTCCGGCGGTGCTCCCCGACGGGTGAGCTTCAAGAACGACGCGATGTCGGCGACCTTCAGGCCGGGGAAACCGGCGAGGAACTCGTCGGTCAGGAACGGAATCGGGCGCGCTTCGTTCGAGATGGTTTCCACGAAGAAGGGTGCGCCGGGGCAGAGTTCCGCAAAGCGTTTCAGATAGAGCGGCACATCCATCAGGCCCTCGCCGACGACGGTCCACTGGAACATCGCGCCCTTATCGGACGGCCAGACCGTGTAGTCACGGATGCTGGAGCAGAGCACGTGTTTCCCGAGCTTCTCCAGTTGCTCCATCGGATCCTCCATCGCCCAGAGCGCGTTGCCGGGATCGAGCATGACGCCACAGAAATCGGTGCCCGCTTCATGGATGAGATCGAGCACTTCTTCGGAGCGCGTGTCACCGGCGTGGTTCTCGAAGGCAAACTTCAGGCCGGCATCCTGCGCGCGTGGCTTGATGGCCTTGAGCGTCGCAACGACCTCCGCGATGCGCGCGCGAATGCCGCCCGGCGTGTAGCGATCCGCAATCGCGCCGATGCGGCAGTTCACCGTGGGAGAGCCCAGCGCTTTCGCGACGCGAATGCCGAGGATCGCCGCCTCCTCGGGCGATCCGTGGGTTGGCTTGAAGGACGACGCGCCCTGGCTGATGCCGCCGCAACCGATGCGAATCTGCACGCCCTTCGAGTCCGCGATCGCCTTGATCTCCTTCAGGTGCGCCTCATCCAGGCTCTCGAAGTAGTGAAATCCGTTCAGCAGCACCGCGCCGAGTTTCTGCGAGGCCGCATATTCGATCTGAGGTTTCGCAGTCCACTTCATGCCGCGCATGGAATGTCCGTCGAGACCGAGCATGATCTTGGACGCTGAGGCGCCGCGCGCGAGTTGTGGCAGGCCCGCACCGGCCACAGCCGCCAATGTGATATTCTTCAGTGCCACACGACGGGAGATGGGTTTGATTTTCATCGGGTTGAATTCCTCCAGATTCGTTTCATTCGTCACTCCGCGGTTGCCTGAGTGATGACGAACCGCGCCTGCACATGGTCGAGATAGTGTTCCATCAGGGATGACTCAGGGGAGGATTCGCCGGCTGCCAGCGAGATGACCACGCTGCGCGTGCCCGGAGGAATATCCATCGCCGCCCGCATCGTCTGCCAGCTGCGATCCCCCGGACTGACGTGCATGTTGCGGCCAACGTGCTGAAGAACAGTATCAAACAGAAGAGGTTCATCATTCCAAATCGCGCGCAGGGCGGATGGCTCCTGGCTGAAGGCCGCGAGTCGCACCTGGTAATGCGACGGCACGGTAGCTCCCGGTGCGTTAAAGCAGGCCGACACCTCGATCCGCCGCGTCTGCCGGGGTGCGGTCGATGGATACTCCTCCATGTCAATGACACGCCTTGCGTAGCTGAGTTTTCGCTTTGTTGACGGAACCAGCCTGATCATCCGGGCACCTTCCACAGGCACCACTTCAGCCTCCGCGATGACTGGCGCCGACAGGTCACCAAACCATTCGTTGGCACGCCTTGGAAACCCACGCTCCGGCGTCATCAACGAATTCTCGAACCCTTCTGAAAATATCGGGATTGCCTGCTCCACCGTCCCTTTCGGAGCAGGCATGGCAAAAGCCCACACCATCGACGCGCTGAGAATGCCGAACACGAGCCCCGCCGCCGCGGCCGTCCATGGACGCCATTGCAACCAGGTGACCGTGCGGTTTGATTCGCTCCCCGCCTGGCCGGTGATCACGCGCAGCGACGCTTGTTGCAGGGCGTTCTCCATAAGCCCATGCACTGACGCCATCTCCCAGTAACGCGCCCGCGCGTCGGGTGAGTCCTGCAGAAGGGCATTGAGCCGCGCGGCGTCCGCCTCGGTGAGGACTCCTTCGAGGCAGTCGTCAATCAGCCTGTCGAGTTCATCGGATTTCATGTCAATGTGCCTTCTTGAGTTCGGAGGAAACACAGTCGCGCAGGAAGGAGCGCGCCTTGAAAAGCGCCATGCGCACGGCCATCGAGGTCATCCCCAGCGCCGCCGACATCTCCTCCGAGCTTTGGCGGGTCGAATACTTGCGCCACAGGATGTCGCGCGTCCTGGGCGCAAGCTTTTCCAAACAACGGGACAGTGCCGCCTCACGGTCATGATGTGTCTCGGGCGCGGGAGCATCCTCCGCCAGCGCGATCACGGCGGCCTCGCTCAGATGTGTCGCGCGTTTCCGCTGGCGCAGGTTTTCGAGCACCTTGAGCCGAGCGATGCCGCAGGCCCAGGCGACGAAGTTGGTTCCCGGTTCGAATGATGCAGCCTTTGCTGACACCGTGAGAAATGTCTCCTGCATCACGTCGTCCGCATCGGAAAGCGACGGCTGCAACGCCCGGACAAAAGCGCGGATCGCACCCTCATGCCGGATAAAGAGCAGCTCCACCTGCTTTTCAGGAGGGCAAAACTCACCGTGATGCTCGCGGTTCACACTGGTAATGACACAGGCCGGCGATTTGTTTCCAAAATAATCCGCAGCGCAAAAACCCAACACCAAGCACCAGCCAGTCCTACTTCTTTTTTTTCGCTTTCGCTTTGGCTTCGGCGGCGGGCGCGGTAGAAACACCCGGACCGTAGTCTTCTCCGGCGAGGCTCTTCAATGCGGACGCCTTCCATGCCTCAAGCTCCGCCTTCATCCTGGCCACGCGCTCGGAATGTTGCGCAGCAATGTCAGTGGTTTCTTTCGGATCTTTCGATACATCAAAAAGCATCACCGGCGCGACAGGTGCCCCCGCTGCGCTGTCCGCGCCTTTCCTGCCCCGGCTGTTCGATGCCCCTGTGTGCAGTTTGTAAGGCCAGTCGAGCAGGGCGGCGTGCGAATTCTCCGTGCTGAGCCGGGCCACGAACGCAATGGCCTTGCCGCGCGCGGTCATCGTGCCATCGAACAGCGGCAGGAGGTTGATGCCATCAAGCGGCTGCACCTGCTTCGCCGCCTTCGCACCCGTGGCGGCGAGAACGGTCGGGTAGATGTCGGAGGTTGAACACGGCACGTCGCTCGCAAACGGCTTCGGGATGCGCGCGGGCCATTCGACGATTCCCGGCACGCGCAGGCCGCCCTCCCAGAGCGTGCCCTTGCTCCCGCGCAGGTTGCCCGTGGATTTCGGTCCCGCCGCACCGCCGTTGTCGCTGCAATACCAGAGGAGCGTGTTGTCCGCGACCTTCAGCTCGCGCAGTGCCGCGCGCAGCTTGCCGACGTTGCGGTCGATGCCGTTGAGTTCGCCGTAATAGTTCTGGTCCTTCTCGGGAAGCCCGGCGTAGGGCGCCTTGTCCTTCGCCAGCGCTTCATGCGGCGTGTGCGGATTGCCAAACCACACCACGGCAAGGAACGGCTTGTCCGCGTCCGCCTGCTTGCGGATGAACTTCAGCGCCTCGTCCATGGCAATGTCCGAGCCATCGCCCTGAAATTTCTCCACCACTCCGTTGCGGCCCAGCACCGGGTCCAGATCGTAGAAATTGTCGGCGGAAACCCACTCATCGAAGCCCAGTTTGCCGGGTGAAAGCGGATCATCAGCAAGCACTGCGCGGCCCGGCGGCGTCTTGGTGTCGCGGTCGCCATTCTTGCCGTTGAGATGCCACTTGCCGAAATGCCCGGTCGCGTAGCCCGCGCCTTGCAAGACCTTCGCCACGGTGACTTCCTGGGCGCGGATGGGCGAGCCGGGGCCGAATGTGCCCATGCGATGCGGATGCCTGCCGGTCATCACACTGGCGCGCGTGGGCGAGCAGTTGAAGTGCGCCGTGTAGAAGCGGTCGAGGCGCAACCCGGCGGCGGCCATGGCATCCAGGTGTGGCGTCTTGAGTTCGGGATGGCCGTTGTAACTGGTATCGCCCCAGCCCTGGTCGTCCGCCATGACGAGGACGATGTTCGGACGGGGAGCCGCCATGGCGGAAATGCCAACGGCCAGACAGAACAACGGGAACAGGAGGTTGGTGCGCATGGTGCCACTGTGCCCGAGGCGAGATGCGGACGGAAGCTCCTTTCAGACTCACTCTGACAATGTCATTTGGAACGCGTTGCGTGGTCGGCACCGTCGCAAAACCTCCACTGTTATGCGCCGCGCGCATTCCACAAACCCCTTGCCCGCCAAGCACAAACGGCTATTCTCACTCCATCAGTCATTAAAAGGATAAACGACACTTCCGTCGCTTAATACATCTGTTAGGCGGCTCACACGTCTCATGAATATCCAGCTTCTCAATCGCACGACCAATGATGGCTCTCGCTGGTTTGCTGAGTTGCCGGAGAGTCGTTCGTTTGAGGACCTCCGAGACCATCTGGCCAGACTTCGGGGAGTGGAGATTACACAGTTTCTCACCGACCATGTGAACGAGGCTTGTATTGACTTTGCATAACGA
>CAYQCZ010000078.1:0-1338 GCA_964415955.1 uncultured Verrucomicrobiota bacterium
CCGCTCTCCAGGCGACGTTCGTGTCACCCGGCGGCCGCCAGATCACCGTGGATGGATTCTGGGACGGTGGACAGACATGGCGGGTGCGGTTCATGCCCGACGAAACCGGCCTTTGGTCATGGAAAACCACAGGCAGTGATGGGCGGAACAACGGCCTGCATGGCCGGCGCGGGACTTTCCATTGTGTTGAGAATCAGGCCAGCGACCGATTCAGCCGCCATGGATCAGTGCGTGTGTCTGCAAAAAAGCGGCACCTTGTGCATGCGGATGGCACGCCCTTTTTCTGGCTCGCAGACACCGCATGGAATGGCGCACTCCATGCGACCACCGCGGAATGGGATGATTACATCTCGGAACGGGTCCGTCAGCGCTTCTCGGCGGTTCAATGGGTCGCCACGCAATGGCGCGCAGCGCCGGATGGCGATCTTCAAAAACGCACAGCGTTCGCCGGCAAAGAATGTATCGAGGTGAATCCGGAATTCTTCCAGCAACTGGATGCCAGAGCCTACGCGTTGAACCGTGCAGGACTTTTGAACGTGCCTGTGCTGTTGTGGGCGATTGGCAGCGGCAGCGATCCATCGGTGAACCCCGGTTTTTCACTGCCAGAAGACCAGGCCATTCTGCTGGCACGCTACATGGTCGCGCGCTGGCAGGCGCATCATGTGGTGTGGATGCTTCCAGGTGACGGAGACTATCGCGGCGCAAAGGCGGAGCGATGGAAACGCATCGGGCGTGCTGTGTTTGGCGGGCGACCGCATGCGCCCACCATGCTGCACCCGGGCGGCATGCATTGGGTGTGGCATGAATTCAAAGACGAGTCATGGCTCGATCTGCATGGTTACCAGAGCGGTCATGGCGATGATCAACGGGCGCTTCAATGGATGATTTCCGGCCCGCCTGCCACGGACTGGCGCAAGGAACCGTTCCGTCCCTTTCTCAACCTTGAGCCGCCCTACGAATATCACGTGGCTTATCAATCCCAGCAGCGCATTGCGCCGGAGACCGTGCGGCGCGCGGTGTATTGGAGCCTTCTGAATGCGCCCACCGCAGGCGTGAGCTACGGCGGTCATGGTGTCTGGGGATGGGACGACGGCACACGCCCGCCCACGGACCATGCGCGCAGCGGGATTCCATTGCCATGGCGCGAGGCGTTGCGCATGCCGGGTGCGGAACAGATGGCCCATGTGGCGGAATTGTTCGGCTCAGTGCCATTTCATCACCTGCGACCCGCACCTGAACTGCTGGTGCAGCAACCGGGCAGGGAGGATGCGGGCAAATGGATTGCCTCAGCCCGCACGGAGGACACATCACTAGCCGTTTTTTATACGCCGGTGTTGC
>CAYQCZ010000078.1:1348-11494 GCA_964415955.1 uncultured Verrucomicrobiota bacterium
TGGATTCAAACTGAGCTGGTTCAACCCAAGGGATGGAACCCGGAGCGCAGTAATTGGCGTGGTGAACGGCGACAACCTCCTATTGTCACCTCCGACTGAAGGTGACTGGGTGTTGCTGGTTCAGGGGCAGGGTCCGAGGTGACCGAAAATGCCAACTGATCACTTCCGGCCTTCGTCGGCGTCGATGTAATCGAACATGCAGACGATGTCGCTGCGGTCAGACCAGCCGGATTGTGCCTTGCGCATTTTAAGGCGTTCAATGCGTTCCTCGGTGTCCCGTCCGTAGTTGCCCAAATTGTCGTTGAAGGCGCGTTTTTCTTCCACAGTCTTGCGCACGTGTTTTTTCACCCAGTCGCACACTTCGCCATCGGTAATGGTGTGGGCCACCACGCTTTCAAACTTGGCTGGCTGCACTCCGGTGGCTTCAAACCAGGCAAGGTCGAAGCCCTTGTGGAGATAGTTGGGCTGGTAGTCCGGCGGCAATTTGCCCGCCTGATGAAGGCGGACTTTGTCGATCAATCGCGGGAGATGCACCCAGCCGTCCATCATTTCACGTGGGCTGCGGGGGTAAATGGGTGAGTTGGTGGATGCGCTCATGGTGTGGTTGTGGGCTGGGTTAAATCCTTCGCAATGTCGCGTCCGATGGCTGCTGCATTCGTGGCGGGGCCGGATCGCGCGGCGCGACGCAGCGGGCCGTGTTGGAAGGAAACGGCCTCCATGCTGAGTTGACCGGCAGCGACCCGGGCATGGGCGCCGACGGGGCTTTGGCATCCGCCGCCCATCGCACGCAGAAAGGAACGCTCGGCGGTGACCGCGTGAAAAGTCTCTGCATGTGTCAGGTGCTGGCAGATCAGATCGATTTCAGGATCGTTTTCGCGGACCTCCATGCCAAGCGCGCCCTGGCCGACGCATGGGAGCATTTCGTCGAGAGGCAGCAGGGTGGCGAACAGTCCATCGGGCACGTCGTCGCCTTTCAATGCCCCGTCCGATTGGATGAGGTAGTTGAGGCGGTGCAATCCGGCGGCCGCCAGCAGCGTGGCGTGCATGGAAGTTTGCTCATGCAGTTTCTTGAGCCGCGTGGCGACGTTGCCGCGAATCTCAATGACGTTCAGATCGGGCCGTGCTGCCAGAAGCTGGGCTTTGCGACGTGTGCTGCTGGTGGCCACCGTGGCTTTGGCGGGAAGGGTTGAGATCGTTGTGCCGGGAGGCAGTCCAGATGGGAGGCTTGGGCCACGACGGATCATCACATCACGCACATCCGCCCGTTCACTGACCGCGCCGAGCTTGAGTCCATCAGGCAGTTCTGTTGGAAGGTCCTTCAAGCTGTGGACTGCGATGTCCGCATCGCCTGCGAGCAGTGCCACTTCGAGTTCCTTGGTGAAAAGGCCTTTGGGCAGTGAGACGTCGGGATTGGCCATGGAGGCCGTCTGCAGTTTGTCGCCCGTGGTCTTGATGATCTTCAATTCGAACTGCCGTTCCGGAAATGCGGCGCGGCATTGGTCGAGAATCATGTTCGCCTGGACCAGCGCCAGTGCGCTGCCCCGGGATGTGATGATGACGGGCCGGTGTGACATCAATGGAAATCGTTGTTCTGCAGGGCAGGGGACATCATGCCTGGCCAAGTGAAAGGTCCGGGGCGGATGAGGAGGCCGCCACGGCATCCAGCAGGCTCCTGGCCTTATCACGGATGATGGCCTCGCAACGGGCGACATCTTCGTGACGTTGTTTCATGGATTCGTCCGCGATCGCCTGGAGGTCGTCGATGTTGTAGGCATAGACACTGTCCAGCAGGTTCACCTCGGGGTCGATGTCGCGAGGCACGGCGATGTCGATGAGCAGCAGCTTGCGGTGATGACGAGCGGTCATCATGGGTTCCAGCCGCTGCCGGGTGTTGATGTAATGCGGCGCGGAGGTGCTGCTGATGACAATGTCGATCTGGTCGAAGACCTGGTTCCATTCATCGAAATGAATGGCCTGTCCTTCGAGTTCGCGTGCGAGTTCCACGGCGCGTTCGTGCGAGCGGTTGGATACGAAGATGCTGTGGGCACCGCGGCTGAGCAGGGCGCGCGCGGTCTTTTCGCTCGTTTCACCGGCCCCAAGCACCATCACTTTCCGCTGGTCCAGCCGGTCGAAGATTTTCTCGGCCAGATCGACGGCGACGGAGGCTACGGACACATTGCCGCGCTGGATGTTCGTCTCTGTGCGGATTTGTTTGGCGACGTTGAAAGCGCGCTGGAAGGCCTTGTTCAAGCGCCCGCCGGTGGCCTTGTGCTGCAATGCCAGGTCGTAGGCCTTCTTGAGCTGGCCGAGGATTTCGGTTTCTCCCAGCACCATGGAGTCCAGTCCGCTGGCCACCTTGAAGAGATGTTCGACACTGTGGGGTTCGGTGTGTGTGTAGAAGATGTTGTCCAGCGGTTCGGACAACCCATGGGAATCGAGCAGGAACCTGCGAAGCCCTGCGACCGCGTCCGTGACGGGGAGATTTGTGGCGACGTAAAGCTCCACGCGATTGCAGGTGGAAAGGATGACGGCCTCCTCCACCAGGCCCTGCTGACGGAGATGGGCAAGCGCCGTCGGGATGGCGGATTCGGCAAACGCAAAGCGCTCCCGCAGGTTCACCGGGGCGGAACGATGGTTGATGCCGAAAAGCAGGATGGCCATATCAGGGATTGTGGACGCCTGACAGGAGGTTGAATCCCCAGAACGTGGCCAGCACAAAGGCAAACGCGCCGACCGCCCCCCAGGCAAACCGGCGTCCAGTGGATGCCGACCTCCAATGGCGGATCAGCAGCACCAGATAGAAGAGCCACACGCAGGCCGACCACGGGATTTTTGGGTCTCCCACCAGGCTGGCACCCTGCACCTGACGCACCAGCAGGGGTGTGATGGCCAGTCCGGCCGTGAGCAGGATGAATCCGGCAAGGACCAGACGGTCGATGACCCATTCCAGGCGCTGGATGGGGGGGAACAATGCCAGCATGGCCCGGATCTTGTGGAACTTCAGGTCATGCTCCTGCGTGAGAAACATGGCCCCCGCGACGCCGCTCAAACCGAAGGCCCCGTAGGCCAGCAGAATCAGCGATGCATGCAGGCTGGCCCATTTGATGGTGAAATCCGGCGTTGCACTGGGGGCATCCAGCGCGGGCATCAAGCCAAACACGCCCATGGCGAACAGAACAGGGGAGGCAAAGGCGCCCAAAAACCTCAACCGGGCCATCAAACCCATGATCAGATAGGCCGTGGTGATGGTCCAGCCGATGAAAACAATCGCCTCGTAGAGGTTGTTGACCGGGCATCGCGTGAACTCCAGTCCCCGGCTGATCATGGCGGTGGTGTGAAAGACGAATGCCAGGGCAAACAGCCCGTAATTGACGCGGTTGTCCTCGCGGAACCCGTTGCGCCACAGGAAGACAGAATAGATCATGCTGATGGCGTAGGTGGCCACCGCCAGCATGAACCAGTTCCTGTCCGTCAAATGCGACACAGGCTCAGGTTAAGCCCGTCCATCGCCGGTGCAAGCGGCAATTCTCCCCTTGGGATGAGATGTTCTTGAGGAAAAACTCCAAGGCCCACTGCATGCACGTGAGATGTCAAATCGAGCAATGTCACGCTCATGGACTCGTTGTAATTAGCTGGCATGCAAAATGATAAATACAAGCAGAGAAACTTACAGAAAGATAAAAATTAATAAACATGAAACGGACGATTAAATGATGGTCAAAATTCATTAAAATTACACTAGACATCATATAATGTATGTCATTAGTATATCTTCATGCCAGACACGACTAAACTAAAACCAATCGTTCCCGCCATACTGGGCCTGGCTGCCAGCCTTGCTCTGCTGGCGGGATGCACCGCTCAAAACCCCGAAGTCGATCCGGAACCGGCAGAGCCGATATCCGAGGAGGATGCTGCATCTGCTGCTGAAGGCGGCATTTCGCTCTTCGCTGAAAGCTCGAATGGGACACAGGCAGAGGCCCCACCGCCTCCAACGACCGAACTGCCATTCGCCCAGAATCCAACCGCGACGAAGGCAGGAATCCCCACCGTCGATGCCGACGGGAACCAGATCGACACCATTACCGGGCTTCAAAGGGCTGTTGAGTATTATCAGCGGGTGTTGGCGGTCCGCGAGCCGGATGACGAGGAGGAGGAGAAGTATTTCAAACCTGTGCCTCCGCTTACCAATCTCCAACAACTGGTGGATTACAGGGTCATCCGTGCGATCCCCAAGGCTCCCGAAGGCAAGAAATACGTTTTCGACAAGGACTCCGGACTGGTGAAGCTGGTCAGCCAGTGACGCCGTGGAGTTATTACCCAAACTCAAACCCATTTACTGATAATCCTGAACAGAAAGAAGACAATGAAACCTGCAAACAACATCCACACTGACCGGCGGTTCACGTCCGGTTTCACGCTCATCGAGCTGCTGGTGGTCATCGCCATCATCGCCATCCTGGCGGCCATGCTCCTGCCGGCCCTCAGCAAAGCGAAGAACAAGGCCAACGCCACGCACTGCCTCAACAACCTCAAAGGCATCGGCACCGGTCTCCACATGTATTTCGTGGATGCGAAGGACGAGATTCCCCCGGCACGGATGGAGTCACGCACCTCACAGCCCGGCTACTCATGGGATGAATACATCCGCTCCTACATGGGATCGCGTGTCACGCTGGTCCAGAGCGGCTGGCGCGCCGATTGGAATCCCAACAATCCCGCCCGCAACATCGAGGCCATGGCCCTTGAGAAGTGGGCCAATTGCTCCGCAGACAAGCTGCGTTCCGTCAATGTGATCAGAAACAACACCTGGCGCGGAACCCGCCGGAGCTACTCCATGGCGCAGCACGGCGGTGGTCGTGCAGCTGGTCCATTCAACTGGCCCAACGCAGCCGTGCACACCCAGAATGACTGGCCGCCGGGTGCCAACAACCTGACTGGCGTTGGATTGATCATCCGCCGCTCCCTGTCGGACAATCCCACGGACGGCAATCTCAACAACGGTTTCCGTCGCTGGAAACCCGGCACCCCGGACAGCGCGCCGGGAGCGATCACCAACCCCCGCCATGTGCGGTGGCAGGATGCGATCAGTGCGAATGTGGTTCTCGACCAGTCGGGCACCCTCTCGATTGCCGAGCGCGTTGATTCACGCAACTTGTTTGGAGCCCCCGGCCGTGCTGAAGTGGCCCATGCCAACCAGTTGAGCTTCCGGGAGCATCCCAGCAACCAGAACATCAGTGGCAATGGTCATCACATCGGCGAGTCCTACAACTGGCTCTTCGTGGACGGCCACGCGGAATTCCTGAGCCGGCGTGCCACCTTGGGCAAGCAGAACACCACCCTTGGCAAGCAGTCTGGCATGTGGACCATCAGTTCCACAGACTGAGGGAATGTTCGTTTGCCTTCGGCCTGCGGGGTTGCAAAGCCCCGCAGGTTTTTTGCTGTCCTGATAGGAGGTTAGGTTCCAGCGCAGCGGGGCAGGGGAGAAGTTACTTGGAAGTCAGCACCCAGACGCCGTTCCAATCGTCTCCCGGCGGATTGGCCTTCAATTCCTGGCAGCGTTCCACATACATGCGCGCGGCTTCATCCGATGGGTTCAGCGTCAATGCCTCTTTGAAGGCCTCGATGGCCTTGTCCCACAGGCCCTGACGATAACGGGTCACGCCGCGCGCAAAGCTGTCGAGCACGCCCGCCATGTTGGGAAAGGTTTCCTCGGTGTGATAATCCAGCACTTCGTAAATGCCGATGGGCTTGGTCTTGCCCTTCACCACCACACGGTCCACCTCGCGGATGTTGTATTGGCCGCGCAGTTTGTTGAAGGTGTTTTCACTGAGGAGAATGCGCGCGTGATACTGTTTGCAGGCCGTTTCCAGCCGCGCCGCGAGATTCACGCCGTCGCCCATGATGGTGTAATCCATCCGCTTGGGTGAACCCACGTTGCCGGACACCACCATGTCCGTGTTCAGGCCGATGCCCATGTCGATGGGGTCCAGCCCCTTGGCAGCGCGTGCCTTGTTGAAGGCCGCCAGCTCGGTGAGCATGGAGATGGCGGTCCGCACCGCGCGGTCCTCGTCGTCCTCATGCGCCATGGGGATGCCGAAGGCGGCCATCATGGCGTCACCGATGTATTTATCCAGCATGCCGCCCTCCTTCTGGAGGCAGTCCACCATGATGGTGAAATAGTCGTTGAGCAGCGTGACCGTGCCCTGCGCCCCCAGCTTCTCCGTGATGGTGGTGAACCCGCGCAAATCCGAGAACAATACGGTCGCCATGGTGCTGCGGCCGCCCAGCATCTCATCGCCTCCCTGCAGCAACTGGTCCGCAAGCGCCGGATCCATGTAACGGGACATGGTCGATTTCAACCGCTTCTCGCTGCTGATGTCCTCGATCATGAGCATGGTGCCCATCTTCTTGTGATCGACGCTCATCAACGGCTGGATGGTCATGTTGACCGAGCGGGCGTCTCCTTTGACATCCAGTTCCGCATCCACGGATGTTTCAGGTTCCTGACTCTGGTTGACGCGGTCCACCTTTTCCTTCACCCAGGCATTCGCGCCCGTGAAGAATTCCCCCACGGGCTTGCCGATGATCGCCGCCAGAGGCGTGTCCAGCATGCGTGACCCGGCGGAATTGCACGTCACAATCTTTCCCGCTTCATCCAGCGTGATGACGCCGCTGGACATGCTTTCCAGAATGCTTTCGTTGTAATTCTTCATGTTCTGGATGTCCGCGAAGAGCTTCGCGTTTTCCAGACCCAGGGAAATCTTTGCGCTGAATGCGCGCAGGCGTGTCTCGTCCTCTGCCGTGAACGGCCCGCCCTGCTTGTTCAACACCTGGGAGACGCCGATGACTTTTCCCTGCTTGTTCTGCACCGGCACGCACAGGATGGCGCGGGTGAAATAGCCCGTCTTCTTGTCGAAGGCCGGATTGAAGCGCATGTCCGCGTAGGCATACGGGATGTTCACCGTCTTGCCCGAGGTGAAGACCGCGCCGGCAATGCCCAGGTGATTGGGAAAACGAATTTGTGTCGCGCCCAGCCCCGTGCCCACCTCGCTCCACAGTTCGTTGGTCTTGTCATCGTTCAGGAACAGCGTCGCGCGGTCGGCCTTCAACATGCGCTTGGCCTCGTTCATGATTTTCTGGAGCAACGGCTTGAGTTCCAGTTCCGAGGTGACGTCGGACACCACGTCCAGAAACTCCATCTCCGCCTGCCGCGTCTTCTGCATCCGCTCGACGAACTGGCGGCTTTGCAGGGTGATGGCCGCCTGCGTGGTCATCTGCTCCAGCAGATGCAGATCGTTGTCCGTGAAATCCCCGTCCTGTTTGTTCAGTGTCTGGATGACCCCGATCACCTCGCCCTTGGCGGTGCGGATGGGTGCTGCGAGAATCTTCTTCGTGACAAAGCCGGTCTGCTTGTCGATGGAACGGTCGAAACGCACGTCCGCATAGGCGTCGTTGATGACCACGCCCTGGCCGGTGTTGAACACCAGTCCGGCAATGCCTTTGCTGCTGAGAATGCGGATTTCCCGGTGTGAATTTCCCAGGGCGACGCGGGAATACAGCTCCGCCGTGGCCGGATCATACATCCACAAGGTGCCGCGTTCGGCGCCCGTCTCTGCGGTGGCGATGCGCACCAGCACGACCAGCACCTCGTCCAGCGTGTCAATGGCTGAGACCTGCCGGCTCACCTTGAGCAGCATCTCCATCTGCCGGAGCCGCTCATCGGTGCTCAGTGAGGCGGAAGGATTGCTCCCGTTGCCTGCGACCGACGTCTTCTGGTCTTCGTTCTCCGTCACGGGCGTTGAATCTGTCACAGTGGATGCCATGCGTCAGTGTCTAACTTGATGGGCTTCGCGAGGCGCGATTGTTGCGCCTTGTGCAGCAAGATGCAAGGTGCTGTCAGCCTTCTGGGTGGATTTGAGTTGAAACCAAGGCAGCTTGGGAACAGCAGCAGCACGATGCGTTTGGCGATGCATGTGCTGGAGGGCTTCTGGAATCGTGGTTGACTGAGACGTCATAGTTCCCAACATGGCGGGTAACAAAGAATTCCATGAGGAGTGTCGGCCATTGTGTCACCATTGAAGGCAGGTGCCGCGCCGCCTTTGCACGCAGCGATCTGGTCACCTTGATGGCATGCCTCGGCGTTGGACTGTTGCTTCTCTGGTCGTTGTTGCTTGCGGGCAGAAGCTGGCGGCGGAGTTCCACGGCCGGCACCTGCCTTGCGAATCTCGCGGCCATCGGTAAGGCGGTGCAGATGTATGCGACGGACAATCGCGACAAGCTGCCCTATGCGGGCATCCGCACTCCGGAGGGCAAACAATGGAGCTGGGATGACCTGCTCTCCAGGCATCTGGGCGAAACCCGTTCTGCAAGCCAGTTGGAATCAGCCACGCCGGATGCGCCGATGAAAGTGCTGCGGTGCCCTGCGGACAAGGACGATTTGATCAATCCACATCACGCCAGAGGCGGGGCGCACCGGCGCACCTACGCCATGCCGCGCCATGACATGACGTCTGCCAACTGGCCGCCCGGCCCCGGCAACTCCACCGGGGTGGGATTGTTCTGGGATGTCACCAGAGACAGCACTTTCCCGTTGTCTGCGCGCCGTTGGCGTCATGTGAAGGCGGGAGGCCTGCTGGACGTTCGCGATGCACAAGCCTCGTTCATCGCTCCGATGATTTCACAACCGGCCCGCACCATGGCAATGACAGAACATGTGCATACGAACAACATCATCGGCAATGCCCTGGAAGCCTCGATTCTCAATGCCACGGAGCATATTCACATTCGCACTCCCATGACGGAGGCGAGGTTTCACGGGGGCAGGTTCAACTATCTGTTTCTCGATGGTCATGCGGAAACGCTCACCCCCTTGAGCACATTGGGGGCCAACCCTTCTCCCGCCTACCAGTCCGGCATGTGGACGGTGAACCCGAACGATTGACACCCATGATCAGCATTGTCATCCCGGTCTTCAACGAGTCGGAGAGCATCAAGCCGCTTCACCGTGAAATCACGGCCATGCTTGAGGCTGGGCGGCAGGAGGCGGAGATCGTTTTCGTGGACGACGGTTCCACGGATGGAAGCTGGGAATGCATCGAGAAACTGGCGGCCACGGACCCGCGTGTGCGCGGCCTGAAGTTTCGCCGCAACTTTGGCAAGGCCGCCGCGCTCAATGCCGCCTTCGCCGAAGTGAAGGGCGCATACGTCTTCACGCTGGACGCGGACTTGCAGGATGACCCGCAGGAAATCCCCCGCATGCTGGCAACACTGAAGGATGGCTGCGACATGGTCACGGGCTGGAAAAAGCAGCGTTACGATCCCTGGCACAAGGTCTTACCCAGCCGCGTGTTCAACGGGTTGGTGGGTGTCATCACGGGATTGAAGCTGCACGACCATAATTGCGGCATCAAAGGCTATCGCATGGAGGTTGTGCGCGAACTGCGTCTTTACGGTGAACTCCATCGCTTCATCACCGTCATGGCTCATGCGCGCGGATTCCGTGTATTGGAAATGGAGGTCAATCACCGCCCGCGTCGGCATGGCCATTCCAAATACGGCGTGCGCCGCTTCCTTCATGGCCTGCTGGATTTGCTGACCGTGCGGTTCCTGACCGGTTATGGCGACCGTCCGTTGCATCTGCTGGGGCTGTTCGGGCTGGTCGCCTTCGCGTTGGGCACCGCAGGCCTGGCCTACCTAGCCGTCCTCTGGTTCATGGGGCACCGGCCCATTGGCAACCGACCGCTGCTCTTTTACTCCGTCGCAGCGGTGTTGCTGGGCGCGCAAATGATCACCTTCGGCATGCTCGCAGAACTGGTCATCTGGCGGGCGGGAAACCATGCCTCAGATGTTGCCATCGTGCGCCGGACAGGCCCGGCTCCGGCTGATGCCGCAAATCCCGGCTAGGATCAATAATCCACCCAGCCGCGCGTGCGAAAGATGAGATGCAGCCATGAAGTCCCCCACGGACCGCGCGTGCCCATCATCGCCAGCATGGCGGACACCACCGAGACCGCCAGGGCCGCATAGGCCAGCCGTCGTAACCATGCGATCTGCAAACGTCCTTCCAACGCAGGCGCAAGCCCCAGCAACCAGAAGGGAATCAGCCAGATGAACCACCTGGGACCATGGCAGCCGCCACCGTAG
>CAYQCZ010000079.1:0-11482 GCA_964415955.1 uncultured Verrucomicrobiota bacterium
CCGTACGACGGCACTTCCGCCGCTTTTGCGACGTCAAAAAAGTTCGTAACAGTCACCCCCAGCGGACCGAAGCTGCCGATGAAGTAAGCCGACAGCGTCGCATTGAACGTGCCTGCCTGACCTGTTGCGGGAATGACCACCGCATACTGACCGGGCAGCAGGGTGCCAAACACGTATGCGCCCGAGGTGTCCGACACTGCGGTTGCGATGGTTGCCCCTTGTGCATTCAACAACCGCACAGCGACACCTGGCAGCAAAGGCTCGCCGGCTTCATAGACCCCGCTGCTGTTGGCGTCCACGAATGCCAATCCCGAGATGGAGTAATACACCGGGGTGACCACATTGCAGGAGGGGCCCTGAGTCTGTCCCAACGCGTAGTAGGTTCCACCCTTCACAGAGTAATTCACCAGGGTGGTTCCGACATTTCCCGCCATGGTGAGCGTGTAGGTGGTTGTGGTGCCCTTGGCCTGGCCACCATCCCACTTGAATCCAGCGACACCCGTGGTCGGATCCAGTCCGGTGGACGTCGGACTGGCCGGGCTGGCTGCAAGCACATTGCCACAGAATCCCAGCACCCAATGGCTCAAATCCTTCTCCCACGAAGCTACGGTAACGTCGTAGCTGAACGTGGTCGTGTTCAGCAGGGCGTTGTAAGACGACCCGGTGAACTGGGTGGACCAGCCCACTTCAGAGATGGCTTTTTGTTGAAAACTTGGGGCGGCTATCGCAGTCGCAATCATCTGCGCTGCAATGATTAATGCGATAATCAATGGTTTCATACAATGGCGGGAATTTCGTTTGTTCATTTGATGCTGCTTTGCTTTGGGACAAATGTGTTCTGATATTTGACACACTTTTACAAAAGCAATTCAGATGCCACTGTGAAATATATAAATATTTTCTTATGATTTGTGCCGGACCTGCCCCGGTTTACTTGGGACCGGCCATGGGCATGGGCAGGCAGCATGGAGCCACTTTCCCCTTTGCCTGTGGGTGTCTGTCATCCAACAATCCCTGACGTCGATCGCATGAAGCGCACGCTTGTCAAACACGCCCTGAACGCCGCCTCACCCATGGCGTCCGTTCAGATCAAGGGCTGGGTTCGCACCCGTCGTGATGCCAAAGGCTTCTCGTTCATCGAGATCAATGACGGTTCCTGCCTGAAGAGCCTGCAATGCGTGGTGGATGCTGCCCTGCCCGGCTATGAACACATGACGCGGTTCACCACGGGTGCCGCCGCCTGCATTGAAGGTGAACTCGTCCCTTCGCCCGCACAGGGGCAGAAGTGGGAACTCAAAGCCGGCCGCATCGAATTGATCGGCCCTGCCGATGACAGCTATCCGCTCCAGAAAAAGGGCCACACGCTGGAGTTTTTGCGATCCATCGCCCATCTGCGCCCCAGGTCCAATCTTTTCGGCGCTGTTTTTCGCGTCCGCAATGCACTTGCGTGGGCCGTGCATCAATTCTTCCAGCAGCGGGATTTCATCTACATGCACACACCCATCATCACGGCCAGCGACTGCGAAGGCGCGGGTGAGATGTTCCGTGTGACAACGCTCAAGGGACAGCCCGGCGAAAAGCCCGAGTCAGATTTCTTTGGCAAACCCGCATTCCTGACCGTCAGCGGTCAACTGGAGGGCGAGACCTTCGCCTGCGCCCTGTCGAACATCTACACCTTCGGGCCGACGTTTCGTGCGGAGAATTCCAACACGGCAAGGCATGCGGCGGAATTCTGGATGATCGAGCCGGAGATGGCGTTCTGCGATTTGCAGGCGGATATGGATCTGGGCGAGGAATTCGTGAAAGCCATGGCGCGCCATGCACTGGAACACTGCGGCGAGGATCTGGAGTTCTTCGGGAAATTCGTGGACAAGCAACTGCACGAGCGGCTGCGATTCGTAGTGGAACGCCCCTTTGTGCGGTTGCCCTACGCGGAAGCCATCCAGATTCTCAAGACTTCAGGGAAGAGCTTCGAGTTCAAGCCGGAATACGGCCAGAACCTCCAGTCGGAGCACGAGCGATTCTTGACCGAGGAACACTTCAAATCACCCACCACGGTCTTCAATTATCCTCGCAGCATCAAACCGTTCTACATGCGTCTGAACGATGACGGTGAAACAGTGGCCGCCATGGACGTGCTCGTGCCGGGCATCGGGGAAATCATTGGTGGCGCCCAGCGCGAGGAAAGATTGGATCAATTGCAGGAGAACATGCGGCAGCACAACCTGCGCGATGAAGATTACTGGTGGTATGCCGACCTGCGACGCTATGGATCCGTGCCGCATGCGGGATTCGGACTGGGCTTTGAAAGGCTCATCATGTTTCTCACTGGCGTGAGCAACATACGCGACGTCATCCCGTTCGCTCGCACTCCCGGCAACGTGGAATTCTGAGCCCCCCCACGGATGGATCGAGTTGTCTTGTCTCGCAGACTTATCGTCTTGTTGAGACACACTACCCTTGCCGCTTGCAAAACGGACAGAAATGCAAAACATTCGCCCCATGAGCGAAACCATCACGTTGAGACTTCCGGACGGAACGAAGGCTGAAATGGCCAGCCGTGGCATCAAGCCAAACCGCTGGATTGCCGACCTTGTGTCCCGCGAGCTGGCCAGGGACAAGCCCGATCCCTTGTTGAAATATGTGGGAGCGGTCAAGGATGGCCCCCCGGACCTCAGCCACAACAAGAAATACCGCCGGGCATGGGGGAAGAAACCGTGATGAGGACGATTCTGGACGCCGGGCCTTTGATTGCCGCATTGAGTGAGCGGGACGAGCACCATGCATGGGCAGCATCGATACTTCCCACCCTGCCACGTCCTTTTGTGTCCTGCCCCGAAGCCATGGCAGAAGCCGCCGCCCTCACGGGCAGGCCGGACTTGATCGTGGAAATGATCCTTTCAGGCGAGATCGACCTTGAGTTTGACCTTCAACAACAGGCAGCAGATGTCAGCAAGCTGTTGCGAAAGTATCCGCAGATGGACCTGGCAGATGCCTGCATCGTCCGCCTGAGTGAATTGATCCCGGATTGCCAGGTGGCCACAGTGGATAAAGGCGACTTCTCCTACTACCGCCGCCATGGCCGCCATGTAATCCCCACCGTCACACCTCCTTGAGCTTGAGCCTGCTTTCGCCGCCTTTTTCCATCTGACACTGCCTGAAAAGGGTCTTGATATTGATTGTCGAGGAACTTTCCCACTCAGTCAGGATCATGTTCTCAGGATCACTGCCCCCCCGCTTCTTTTGGCAGCGGCATCTTGTCGCCCTGCCGCATGTATTGCCAGAGCGCGTCGATTTGTTTGGCTGCATCCCCGCCGTAGTAATCACTCAACGGACTTTGTCCCTGGCTGAAATACACCGGCATCTTGGTCTGTGGATCAATGCGCAGAGGATTGTTCACCCAGCGTGTGTAAAACGCCGGTTGCAGCCGTTCAGCGGACCATGCGAGGTTGAGACCCGCAGCCTCGAACACCTGTGTCGCGCCAAAACTGCGCACTGCGTGACAGGCGATGCAGGAAAACCCGCCGTCGGTGCTGACCATGGCGTGCCCGGCCTTGGCAGCCTCCGGGTCCACCGGCGGTTCCTCTGGCGTCTTGGGCGGCAGGCCATTCTGCATCGCAAGGCCCTGCGCCAGTCCTTCGGCGTATTTCGGAAACACCGGCATGCGCGCTTCCAGCCATGGACGCGGCTTGTATTTGATGTCGCCTGCGATGAATGCCTGCGTCCATTCCGGCTTCAGCTTTTCGCCGAGAATGTTGAACGGCGGAAAGCCCTCGAATTTGCCGTGGCATTCGGTGCAGTTCATGGCGGCGGCATGACGTTGTGCGAAATCCGCCGGCACATGGCGTGTCAGCGAGGCGCGGTCACCGGCTCCGAAGGCTCGCAAGGCTTCGCGATCCTCCTTGCCGAGGGCGAACACCGGTGCCTTGCCGGAAGGCGTCTCCGCCATGCAGCCGCCCGACCATTTCTCTGACGCAAGCGCGGTCAGCGGCTGCGTCTTGAACTGGTTTTCCAGCTTGTCGGCGTGGCAGTTCAGGCAGCCCGTCGCTTGAACCAATGATTTACCACGGGCGATGACGGCAGCGTCGGTGGAAGCAGTCTCCTGTTTGGCCTGCGGTGCGATGCTGGACACATAGGCGGCCAACTTGGCGGCCTCATCGTCCTTCAATTTGAAATCCGGCATGCGTGTCCAGGCGTAGTGTGCGCCGGGGTTCTTTAGAAAAGCCACCAATGCAGCCGGCGGAAACTTGGCGTTCACATGATCCAATGAAACCTTCCTGGCATCGGCTTTTTCGCTGCCGGGCAGGTTGTGGCAGGAGGAGCAGTGGAGTTTTTCCGCAAGCTCCTTGCCCGCACCGGCGAGACTGGCAACGGGCGCTGCGGTTGCGGATTGATTGCCACTCAGTGACGCCAGATACGCCGCAATGGCACCCGCATCTGCCGTGGCGTTTGGGCCGTGCAGCAGCTTGGGCATGTGCGCCGTGGACCGCTGCTTGTGTGGATCGAGAATCCACTGGGTCATCCATCCGGCATGGCGGCGTGTTCCGATGCCTTCAAAGGATGGCGCGTCCATGGCCAGATCAGGAAGCGTGGCCTGGCCGGGTGTGTGGCACTTGGCGCAACGCAACTCGATGAACAGTTCACGTCCGCGATGCAGTTTCAGCGCCCCGGCCAGTCCCTTGGCGTCGGCAGAGTGCGTCAACATCGACGGCGGGATGGGCTCGGGGCCCAGTTCCGGCGGCGTCCACAAGAGGCGCAGGAAGGCGTCGCCTTTCTGCGGGGCCGTGAAGGTCACCTTGATGGCGTTGGCACCCTTGCCGAGGCGGACGCGTTTGCTGGGTTCGACGGGTTTGCCGTCGCTGGTGGCGTCGAGGACGATGTTGGTGTTGATCTCCAGTTTCAGGCTGCCATTCAGCTCGGCGGAAAAGACGTAACTGTCGCGCAAATCCACATTGATGAAGCCCTCCCATGTGGCGGTGAATGTGCCGGAAGGAAGAAACGGCGTGGGTGACTGGCCTGCCGGGACATAGATCAACGCGTTCTGCGCAACGGCCATGTCGGTGACGCCGTCCGATGTGCAGGTCATCAACAATCCGGGCGCTGTTTTGATCTCCTCCTGTGCCTGCACGGAGGTCCACAACGCAGCGGCTGCGAGGGCTGCGGAGAGTCTGCGGATGCTGTGGGGCAAACTTGGAAATCTCATGTCGGGCGGATGTTGGACGGGCGATTCTCCGGCGTCAATTCACTCACCGGAAGATTCTTTGAGGGTGGATGGAAAACAATCTTTCCGCGCGGCAAGCCGTCGGCTAAATGTCTCGCAGCATTTTCCACATGAAACCATCACCTCCCCGCTTTTCCGTTCAAACGAACAAGGCAGAACGCCGTTCCTCCGGGTCTGTTGCGCTGTGGCTGGTCGCAGCCTTCGTTTCTGCGGGCCCTCTTCAAGCCGCAGATGTCACGACCCACAAGGTCGCGCGCGGCGCGTTGAAGACATCCATCCAATGGGACGCCGTGTTCGAGGCCCGCGAGATGCACCCCATCCGGCTGGCGCCCAGGGCGTGGCAGGACATGACGGTTGTGGACGCCCTTGAACAGGGCGCGACCGTCAAGAAAGGCCAGCCGCTGGTGCGTCTCGACCTGGAAAAGCTCCGCGAACAGATTGCCGACATCGAGCGCGACCAGCCTGCCGCCCGGGTGGCGATGGAGGTGGCGGAAGCCGAGCTGCGTCATCTTGCGGAAAGCACGCCGCTGCGACTGGAAGCCGCGCGCCGCAGCCAGCGCGTGGCCAGCGAGGAATATGATTATTTCACCAGCACACTGCGTGATCAGCGCGAGCAGACGTCGCGCTTCAGCGTCAAGAGCGCCGAGGAACGGCTGGAAAGCGCGAAGGAGGAACTGCGGCAGCTTGAGAAGATGTATAAGGCCGACGACCTCACCGAGGACACCGAGGAAATCATCCTCAAACGGCAGCGGTTTGCCGTGGAGGCATCGGAGTTCTACCTGAACAACGCCCGCCAGAACATGGAGCGTGAACTCAAGGTGAATCTCCCGCGCGATCATGAAAGCCTGAAGGCGAAGAAGCGCGACGAGGACTTGTCCCTTGCACTGCTTGAAACCACCCTCCCGCGCGCACTGGAGAAGAAGCGCCAGGAGGTTGAGAAACTAAAGCGCGACCAGGAAAAGGCGGCGCGACGTCACGAGGATTTGAAGCATGACCTGGCGATGCTCGAGGTGAAGTCGCCCGCCGGCGGCATCGTGTATCACGGTGCTTGTGATCAAGGGCGCTGGACGACCGCCGCCATGGTGTCCAGGAAGCTGGCGCCGGGCGGCAAACTGCTGCCCAACGAGGTGATCATGACGGTTGTTGAACCCGCGAAGCTGCAGCTGCGGGCTTCCGTGGCCGAGGGCGATCTGTCCCGCATCAAACCCGGCATGAAGGGCGAGGCCGTGCCCGTGTCTGCGCCGCACCTCAAGCTGGCCGCAGTGATCGAGGAGATCAGTCTTGTTCCCCTGGCCGCCGGCGGTTACGGGGCCACCCTTTCATTCAAAATGGAAAAAGGCGCACGCCTCGTGCCGGGCATGAACTGCAAGGTCACCTTCAAGGATGTGCCGAAGGCCGAGGCTTTGCTGGTGCCCAAGGAGGCCGTGGTCACGGAAAACAAACAAACCCATGTGCTGGTGAAGTCCGGTGGCAGAGAGGAGAAGCGGACGGTGAAAACCGGCGAATCCGACGATACCATGATCGAGATCCTTGAGGGATTGAAGGCCGGGGACATCGTGGTGGTGAAGAAGGCGGATTGACCCACGCATTGCCGCATGCAGACCGCTTCAAAAATGTCACTCCTGCCGCGTTGCGCGCTGCCGTTGTTGCTGGCATTGGGCGCGTTGATCTGCGGGGCCGATGAAGTGAAGGATTCGGCAGCCGAACCACCTCCTGCCACAGCCCAACAAATCACGGACGCCATCCATCGTGGTGTCCAGTTTCTCATCAAGGACCAGAACAAGGACGGCTCTTGGGGATCGGCCCATCAGACGAAGGACCTGAACATCTTCGCGCCGGTGCCCAGCGCGCACCAGGCCTTCCGGGCGGCGGTCACGTCCATGTGTGTGGAGGGCCTGATTGCGTCCGGCCTGTGGCGCACGAATGATTCCGTGCTGAAATCACTGGAGCGCGGCGAAGCATGGCTGCTGGAGCATCTGCCGAAGGTGCGACGCGCGGATGGCGTGGCCATCTACAACGTGTGGACGCACGCTTACGGCATTCAGGCGCTGGTGGCCATGCACGAGCGCCAGCCGGAGGACATTGAGCATCGGAAGACCGTAAGGGAGTTGATCTACGGGCAGATCGACCGCTTGCGCCGCTACGAATCCGTGGACGGCGGCTGGGGCTATTATGATTTCCGCGTTCAGACGCAGAGACCTTCGTCGGACTCCATCAGTTTTGTCACCGCCACGGTTCTGATCGCATTTCACAGGGCACGGGAGATCGGCGTGATCATACCCGACGACATGCGGCAGCGCGCCTTTGATTCCATCCAGCGTCAGCGCAAGTCCGACCACAGTTATTTTTACGGCGAGTATTTGAAGATGCGTCCGATGATGCCGATCAACCGCCCCGGCGGCAGCCTTGGCCGTTCGCAGTCGTGCAGCCTTGCCCTGCGTTTGTGGGGTGATGAAACCATCACGGTGGCGGTCCTTGAGGAGTGGCTCGAAAAGCTGATCACCCGCAACGGCTGGCTGGACATGGGCCGCAAACGGCCGGTTCCGCATGAATCCTGGTTCCAGGTGGCCGGTTACTTTTATTACTACGGTCATTATTATGCTGCGTTGTGTGCGGATCATCTGGAAGGCGCGCGGCGCGGCGATTTCAAGGCGCGGCTGGCCGGGCTGCTGGTGCCGTTGCAGGAAAAGGACGGGACCTGGTGGGATTATCCGCTTTACAACTACCACCAGCAATACGGCACGGCCTACGCCTTGATGACCCTGGTGCGGTGCCAGCCGGAAGATTGAGTGGAATTGCCAGTGACGGGCCGCAGGCGCCTTGGAATAATGCGCGGCCTTGCACCGCTGAAGAGAATTGTTTTACGGGTTGTGCAAACCGGCATTCCTGCTTTCAATCGCCCGGCGCCGGTTGTTTTCACATGTTGTGTCCATGGAATCGAACGATATAAACGCGCTCCTCGAAGGCCTGCCCGATGGTCTGGTGGTGGTGGATTCGCAGTTCACCGTGCTGCATGCCAATCCTGCCGCAGGCCGGCTCGCGGGCATGGAGTGGCCGCCCAGGGTTGAAGCCCCCAATCTGCTGGCGCGGTTTCCCGGCCCCGACCGTTCCAGGATCGAGCCGCTTCTCACAAAGCTCTTCGTGGGCGACACCTCCCCCGTCGTCTTCACCGCAACCATGCGGGGTGTGGATGAGCTGATGGTGCCCGTCGAGTGCGCCGCCCGTAAAATCCACCTGGCGGGTGGTGATGCCCTGGTGGTGAGCCTGCGGGACGTGAGCGAGCGCAGGAGCGGTGAATCCGAACAGTTGCGCGCCCAGCGCATGCAGACGCTGGGCAATCTGGCCGGCGGCATCGCCCACGACCTGAACAACGTCCTCACGCCGGTGTCCATGGCCATGGGGATTCTGCGGGACAGGATGAACGACCCGCTCTCCCAGCGCGCCATTGACACGGTGTCCAAGAGCGTCCAGCGGGGCTCTGAATTGATCAGCCAGCTCCTGATCTTTGCACGGGGTGGCGAGGACTCCACCCGGGGGATTGTCTCCATCAAGGATGCCTGCAACGAACTGGAGCGCATCCTGTCGGAAACCCTGCCGCCCGCCATCAACCTGCTGGTCGAATCCAGGAACCTCTCCGCCCAGGTCACCAGCACGCAGGTGCATCAGATTTTGATGAACCTTTGCATCAATGCGCGGGATGCCATGCCGGCGGGCGGCATGCTCGTGGTGCGCGGCATGGAGGTGGTTTATGACGAAAGCCAGGCTGCGGCGATCCCGGGGGCGTCCGCCGGCCGGTGGGTTTGTCTGGAGGTGAAGGACACCGGCTGCGGCATGACGCCCGAGGTGTTGGAGCACATCTGGGATCCGTTCTTTTCCACCAAGGCCAGCGGCAAGGGCACGGGCCTGGGCCTGAGGACGGTGTTCCAGATTTTGAAGGATGCGGGAGGCTTCGTGACGGTGGAGAGCCAGCCCGACGCCGGCTCCACGTTCCGCGTGCATCTGCCACCGGCACAATCCGCGCCGGCCCAGCCCGTCATGGCAACGGATGTGCCGCCCCAGGGGGCGGGGCAGCGCATCCTGATTTGCGAAGACGACGCCGCCGTGCGGGAAATGCTCAGTTCGGCGCTCGAGTGCTTCGGTTATCAGGTCGAGCAGGCCGCCGACGGCATGGAGGCCGTGTCGATTTACAGCCTGTCCATGGAAAGCATCGACTGTGTGATCACCGATGTGATCATGCCCTTTGTGGATGGATTTCAACTTGTGGACACGGTGCGGCGCACCACCCCGGACGTGCCGGTCATACTGATCACGGGCAGTGCCAGCACGGAGATTCAGGACAAGGCGGCTGAAAGAAACCTCAAGCTGCTGCGCAAACCCTTTGCCACCGAGACACTCCTGCGGGAACTGGCGGATACGCTTGCCCCGGGCGGGTGACCCGCGTTGCGAGGAACGGTCAGGCGACCTTGAAGGCCGCCGTTGTCTGTTTCTCCCCGGAGGACAGGTCCTTCACCTTCCGCAAGGCGGCATCCACCGTCAGCCCGTATTTCTCGCGCAAGTAGTCCACGGAACTGGCGTGCTCGATGAACTGGTCCGGCCAGCCGATGCGTGTCACGGGCGTGGTGATGCCCTGGTCGGCGAAATGCTCGATGACCGTGCTGCCGTATCCACCCATGAGCACATGATCCTCGAAGGTCACCACGATGTCCGCTGCACGACCGAAAAAGGTATGGGCGCCGGCATCGATCGGCTTGGTGAAGCGGGGGTTGATGACGGCGCAGTCGTAACCCTCGGCGCTCAGGCGTGCCGCCGTCTGGCGGGCCATGTCATGCATGTTGCCCAGGCCGAACAGGGCCACCTTTTTGCCGCCGTTGTTTGAGAAGGAACGGGTGACCTCGGCCTTGCCGACTTCCAGCAGGGCGGGCTTGTCCTTGATGGACACGCCCATGCCCGCGCCCCGCGGATAGCGGATGAAGGTCGGATGATTCTGCAACGTGCAGGTGAACATCATGTCCTGAAACTCATCCTCGTCCTTCGGCGCCATGGCGATGACGTTTGGCAGGCAGCGCAGGTAGGCGATGTCAAACAGGCCGTGGTGCGTGGGGCCGTCGTTGGCGCTCAGGCCGGCGCGGTCCATGCAGAAGATCACCGGAAGATCCTGGAGGCACACGTCATGGTGGATGCAGTCGTAGGCGCGTTGCAGGAACGTGCTGTAGATGGCGCACACGGGATGGTAGCCCATGGTCGCCATCCCCGCCGCGAAGATGACCGCGTGCTCCTCCGCGATGCCCACGTCGTAATAACGCTGCGGCATGGCCGCCTCCAATGCCTTCAGGCCCGTGCCACTGGGCATGGCCGCCGTGATGCCCACGATGGTGTTGTCCTTCTGGCAGAGCTTGACCATGGTCGCGCCAAAGACGTCCTGGTAATTCGGCGGCGTGCCCGGCTTGGGGGATGGCGTGGCGCCGGTCTTGGCGTCGTAAGGCCCCAGGCCATGGAACTTCTCCGGCTGCTGCTGGGCGATGTCGTAGCCCTTGCCCTTCTTGGTGAGCACGTGAATGACGATCGGCTCCTCGCACTGCTTGGCAAACTCCAGCGTCTCGATGAGCAGGGGCAGGTCATGGCCGTCCACAGGTCCGAGATAGCGCAGTCCGAGTTCCTCGAAAATCAGGCTGCTGCCGAAGCCGCCCCGGCCTTCGGTGGAGTCTGCGGGCGTATGCCGCAGGGTTACCTCCTTGACCACGCCCTTCACCGCCTCCTCGACCTTGTGGCCGATCTTGTAGGTGATTTCACCGCGCGGCATCCGGCGCATGAAGGCCTCGAAATCCTTCTGAAGCTTGTTGTAGCTCGGGTTGGTGATGAGCTTGTTCAGGTAACCGGCGATGGCGCCGACGTTCTTGGCGATGGACCATTCGTTGTCGTTCAGAATGCCGATGAACTTCTTGGTTGTCCCGGCGATGTTGTTCAACGCCTCGAAGGAAATCCCGTTCGTCAGCGCCGCGTCGCCGAAGACGCACACCACATGCTCATCCGTCCCGCGCTGGTCACGCGCCGCACACATGCCCAGGGCGGCGGATAGCGCGGTGCCCGCGTGGCCCGCGCCGTAACAGTCGTGCTCGGACTCGCTGCGCAGCGCGAAGCCGTTCAAGCCGTCCGTGGTGCGGATGGTGTGAAAGCGGTCCTTGCGGCCGGTCAGGATCTTGTGGACGTAAACCTGATGGCTCACGTCCCACACGAACTTGTCCTTGGGCGTCTCGAAGCACC
>CAYQCZ010000080.1:0-11444 GCA_964415955.1 uncultured Verrucomicrobiota bacterium
GAAGTTCAGTTCGTTGAGCCTGCGCAGCCCCTCGAGCTGGCTTTTGCGCAGGCTGTCCGGGATGCCGGGCGGATTGTTGATGAAGAGGATGGGATCGCCCTGGCTGCGGAAGGAAACGCCCGCGTGTTCGCCTGAAATGAAGCCGCTGGACCAAAGTCGCGCGGAAATGGCCTGGAGCTGTTCTTTGTTGCTGGGTTCGGCCACGAGCACGACAAAAGTGGGCAGGCTTTCGTTCATTGAGCCCAGGCCGTAGCTGACCCATGAGCCGAGACAGGGACGGCCGGTGATCTGGTTGCCGGTCTGCATGTGGCAGATGGCGGGTTCATGGTTGATCGCCTCCGTGTGCAACGAACGGATGATGGCCATGTCATCGATGCACTTGGAGGTCCACGGCAGCAACTCATCATTCATCCACGCACCGCTTTGGCCCTTCTGCGCGAAGCGATACTTCGAAGGCGCGATGGGAAAACGCTTCTGCCCGCTGGTCATCGTGGTGAGGCGCTGGCCCTGGCGGATGGAATCCGGCAAATCCTTGTCGAACCAGTCCTTCATCACCGGCTTGTAATCGTAGAGATCCATCTGCGACGGACCGCCGACCATGTGCAGATAGACGATGCGTTTGGCGCGCGGCTTGAAGTGGGGCAGTGCGGGTTTGCCATCGGTGGTGGTGGCGGCGAACAGCGAACGGTTCCCCATCAGGCTGGCGAGCGCCGCCATGCCGAGGGCGTTCTTGCCACGGCTGAAGAACTGCCGGCGGGTTTCGTAGCGGAGGTAGTCCTGGAAAGTGTTCATTTTATTCTCCACGTTTGGCAAATTTCTTTGATTTATATGAGAAGCTCCCAAACCTCTCCCCCCTTCGATCACCACGCATTTCCAGCGCTTTCTCCAAAGTCACAACTGCTTGTTTCCTGATTGTTCGAGGCTGCCGTGGATTCAGCAACGGGCTGATGTCCGCGGCCTCGGCGTCTTGCGAGGCATTGTTTAGAGCCGCTTTGGTTCGTCTTCTGTTCTGGTGAACGGCTCGGCGCTTCTTCAGTCGCCAGGACTTGCGCAACCCCTTCTTGCTCTCCGAGAAGACGCGGTGGTCTCGGGACAGTTCCAACTGTTTCTTTTCCTGAGGAGTCTTGTTCTTGCTCATGGCGGTCTATTTGTTCAGCACCTCGTCGAGGTTCATCAGTTGGTTGGCCAGCATGGTCATGGCGGCGAGTTTCGAGGGTGGGACGTTTCCGGATGGCTTGGTTTCGCCCACGGCGATGAGCTGGGCCGCCTCTTCCGGATGGGACGCGTAGTAATCGTTGAACTCTTTCAACGAAGACCGCACCACCTTGTCCTCACTGCGGGTCAGTGGCCGTGACAGGAGTTTCAGAGCAATTTCATCCGTGGCCGTGGATTCCCTGCCATGGGCGTTGGTCAGCGCCGTTTCAGCGAGGTGGCGGGCTGCTTCCACGAATTGCGGGTCATTCAGCGTGGCCAGTGCCTGGAGCGGTGTGTTGGTGCGTTCCCGTCTCACGGTGCAGACCTCGCGGCTGGGTGCGTTGAAGACATCCATGATCGCCGGTGGTGCGGCCCGTTTCCAGAAGGTATACATGCTGCGCCGGTAAAGGGCCGGGCCGGTGTCTATCCGGTAGAAACGCGTGTTGCTTTCGGGCATGGCCACCGCCTCCCAGACACCGGGAGGTTGATACGGCTTGACGCTGGGGCCGCCGATTTTGCGGTCGAGCAGTCCACTGGCGGCCAGCGCGTAGTCGCGCACCATTTCGGCATCCATGCGGAAGCGCGGTCCGCGGCTTAACAGGCGGTTGTCCGGGTCCTTGTCCCGCTTGTCCGGGTTGAGCTTCGCGCTTTGCCGGTAGGCGGACGAGGTCACGATCAGCTTGAACAATTGTTTCACATTCCAGCCGCTTTCCACGAATTCCACGGCCAGCCAGTCGAGCAGGGCCTGGTTGGATGGCAGATCGCCCATGGTGCCGAAGTCCTCCGATGTGCGGACCAGTCCTGTGCCGAAGATTTCCTGCCAGAAACGGTTCACCGTCACGCGGGCGGTGAGCGGGTTCTCCGGATCGACCAGCCATTGTGCCAGTCCGAGGCGGTTGCGCGGGGCGGCTTCGGGAAACGCATGCAGAACCTTGAAGGTGTTCGCGCCCACCTGGTCGCGCTTCTTGTCGTATTCGCCGCGGAACAGCACGAACGCCATGGGTTCGCTGTCCTTTTTCTCCATCTGGATGTGAGAGACTGGATTGCGGAGTTTGATCCCAGTCTGCTCGCGTTCCAATGCGGTCAAATCCTCCAGTGCCCTGCGGTAGGCGGGCTGGCGTGAAAGGTAGAAATCAAAAACCGCGCTGCGATCGGGCGCCTTCCATTTGTCCACAGGCGTGGCGAGCAACCCGGGCAGGTCATCAAAACGTGAAAGGAGCTTCACCTCGGCGGCTTCCAACTGGCGCGCATAGAGCCGCACGTCATGCAGGCCCAGTCCGTCGAAGTGCGCCCCTGAACTGCGTTGCGCCAGCTTGAACGGCACGGTGGTGCGGATGGAGCCGGTGACCTTGCCGCCCTTTTCAGTTTCCAGTTCGGCCTTGTCGCCATTGACGTATATCTGCACGCCCTCGGGCCTGCCCGAGCCGTCGTAAGTGACCATCACATGCTGCCACTGGCCCTGTTTGGCGAGCCGTTGCTTCGTCTTGAGCTTGATCGCATTTCCGGGCCACTGATGCACGATGTGCGTGGCGAAGAGGCCGCCTTGAAACCACAGATCCCATCCGCGATAGGCATTGGATTCGTCCATGCGCGAGAACAAGGCGACGGTCTCCGTGGAGTTGCGTGGAATGAACACCCACGCGCCATGGGAGAAGGATTGCCCTGTGTCGAAATCTCCGGCATCGGGAAACGCCACCGTGCCCTTCTCGCCGAACGACAAACCCTTGCCGATGCGTTTGTCCTCGATCACCGACACATCGCCGGTGGTTTTGAATGTTGCCGGCTTGCCTTGAATCCTTGCCTCGATCTCGTTGGTGGCACCCTTGTCCAGTCTGGCATGGAAGACCAGATCAGGGCCTGACAATTCCGCCGTGATGCGCTCCGGGCCGGCATCTCTCACCCAGCCCTTGAAGCCCGCTTCGGCGTGCTTCTTTTCCGTTTCGATGGATTTCTTTGCGGTGGTGATTTCACCGGGGAGTTCCTTCCATCGCAGCGCGTCGGCCTCGCTTTGCGGCACGAGCATGCTGGGCTGCGTGTCCTTGATGTTGCCGTCCTTGGGACCCTGGGTGGTGTTTCGGAAGAAGGCCTCCATGGAATAGAAGTCCTTCGTCGAGATGGGATCGAACTTGTGGTCGTGGCAGGAGGCGCAATTGGCCGTGAGACCCAGCCAGACCCAGGACGTGGTCGTGACGCGTTCATTGGCGTAAATGGCCAGGTTTTCCTCGTCGATCGTGCCGCCTTCATTGGTGGTCATGCCGCAGCGATGAAAGCCGGTGGCGATCAACTGGTCCTCGGTGGGGTCGGGCAGCAGGTCACCGGCGATCTGCTCGATGGTGAATTTGTCGAAGGGCTGGTTGCGGTTGAACGCGGCGATCACCCAGTCCCTGTAGGGCCACACCTCGCGGTAGTTGTCGAAGTGGTAGCCATGCGTGTCCGCATAGCGTGCGGCATCCAGCCAGTAACGGCCGCGATGCTCGCCCCATTGCGGCGAGTTCATGAGTGTTTCAACGAGATTTTCGTAGGCGTCCTTGGAACGATCCTTGACGAAGGACTCCACCAACGCGGGGGATGGCGGCAGGCCTGTCAGGTCCAGCGAGAGACGTCGTGCGAGCGTGCGTCGGTCGGCCTCAGGGTTGGGTTTCAGCCCCTTTTCCTCAAGGCGCGCAAGGACGAAGGCGTCGATGGGATTGCGCACCCAGCGTTGATTGCGGACGGCTGGCAGCGGGGCGCGCGTCGGCTTGATGAACGCCCAGTGCCCCTGATACTCCGCGCCCTCGGCAATCCAGCGCCGGAACAATTCCCTCTGCGCCGGGGTGATCACCTTGTGCGACTGGGGCGGCGGCATGAGATCATCTTCGTCCGTGGCGAAGAGGCGTTTGACGAACTCACTTTCCTCCGGCTTGCCCGGGACGATCGGGATCGCGCCGGACTTGGCGGGCTTCAACGCTTCCTCCCGCACATCCAATCGCAAGCCGCCCTTGCGGGCCTTTTCATCGAAGCCATGGCATGCGAAACAGGTGTCTGCCATGATGGGCTTGATGTCGCGGTTGAATTCGACTGTGGCCGCGTGTGCTCCGGCGGCCGCCACCAGCATCAAGGCCAGCGCGGGGAGCTTCGCAGTGGTGCGGCGTGGATGTTGTGCCTTCATGCGGATTGAACAGTTGTCGGGGCCATGATGGAAAATGCTGCGAATCCCCAGTTTGCGCAACCCCTGCCGAAAGCCCATGGAGGGAACTGCCCGATGCCATGCACGATTCTGCGAGTCGAGGACCCAGGCCGTCCTGCCCGGGACAAGCCACCACTGTCTCCGGAGCTGACGCGTCCATGTTGGCAGGGCGGCTGAATCCGCTGAAACACCTTGTCCGCCCCTTCGCTTGCGCGGTTCGGATAGCAGAGGGTGATGATCGCGGCCGAGACGGACTGAGATGATCGCGCCTTGTCAAACGACGTGCGCCCGCCCGCACCGCGGCATCCATGAAATGATCTCGCTTGATTACGGATGGGCTAGCTCGACCCAGCGTGTCTTGACGGCGGTGCGAGTAGGTAGCTCCCAGATTTCGCGATGATCGAGCAGCTTGGTTTGCAGGTGTTCACCGGCGCTGTCGGTCCACGCGAAGGTGACTTTGGAGGTGGTGCCGCTCACCGGGTAAAGCAGGTGGCCATCGACGCGGAGGTAGCGTTTGCCGCCGGTGTTGTGGAAACGCACCCGGACCTTGTCGGCGGTGTTTTGGGGAAGATCGAGCGTGGCGTCCCACATGGACTGCGACCAGAAATCCTCCGGCTCGACCCCACGCCGATGAATGCGGCCGTCCTTGAGCAGCGCGACCCACGTTGTGCCGCCGTCGAGCGAGTATTCGATGTGATACGCGATGTCCTCCCGCGGCGGATTGCTGGAGGCGATCTGCGCGGCGACGTGCAGCGCACGGATCGGTTCGCCCCGCGGTGTGGCGAACTCGAGCGTGACTTTCGGCGAATCGAACGCGCCCTCGACGATGCGCGGCCCGGCCTGCGGTTGGTTGGGTCCGTAGCTGACGATGCCGCGCCCGCCGGCCTCGTAGCGGATGCGCGTGCTGTCATCCTTCAGGCGCGGAAAGGTGGCCACGTTTGCCTGGCAGACCGTGGTGATGGTGATGTCCGCGGTCTTCAAGTGCGAGACGGGCGCATCGAAGCGCAGGTGATACTGACGATGGCCTTTCACGGCGTCGGTGAGGTCCAGGCCATCGCGAAACGTGCCCGCCTCCTGCCACGACGCGCCGCCATCGGTGGAGACGGCGACTGCGCAGCGGGCGTTGCCGCGCAGGACGAGTCCGTTTGATCCGCCGGCCTTGTAGATGCCCCACTCGCTGTCATCCGGCGGCGTGGCGCCGATGATGTAGGGCGTGAAAAACTCGAGCGTGACACGCTTCTCATCCGCGCTGACGACGCCGTCTGCGAAATCGGGCCGCCAGTGATATACCGCATTGCCGTAGCGCACCTGACCGTCGATGTGCGGCGTGCCGTCCATCGAGCCGTGCATTTTTTCCGGCTGGTTCACCCAGGTGCGCGAACGCTCCGGGCCGGGGATGCCTCTGGTCATCGGATTGCGGCCCCAGAAGACGAAGGTCTTTCCGTCTTCGAGTCCAGGTTCGAACCAGCGGCGGAGGCTTTCCCCTCTGCGGAGCTGCACGAGTGGCGGCGGGCCGGCGTAACCAGCGCGATACTCCGCGCTGCGATAGGTGGCATAGGACGCTCCATCGTCCTTGTGCAGCCCGCACACAAGCCACCCCTTCTGCCGTTCCGGCTTGAAACCACGCTCCGTCCACTGCCGATGGTTCCGCGCGATGCCATCCAGGCCCAGCAATGACGCGCCCTGCTCATCGAAGATGACCGTGGACAGATCGTGATCGAGCATCGCCCAGCGCCCTGCACCATATGCGTCCCCGGTGAGGAAGACCTCGAAGCTGTTGTGGCCCGCTGTGCCGGTGACGCGGCTGCGGCAGGGGCCGAGCAATGCATCCAACTCCGCCGTCCACTGCGCATGGGTGGTGCCGCAGAGGCCGAAGCCATGCGCAAAAAAACCGGTCCAGTAATCGCGCGTGGCGTGATGCGCATCGTTCACGAAGCCCTTGCCCCACAAGTTCTCCTTTCCCTCCTCGCCGTGGGCGTAATGTGTGTTGCGGAAGAACCAGGCCGCGAGCGCCCTGTCGTGGTCCGTCTCCGGTTTCTTTGCTGTGGTGCGCTCGTATTGTTCCGCCTGCGTGGCCGTGAGCCGCTCAAACGAGGACATCGCCAACTCACCTGGATACCAGGGGTGATCGGTTGCAAGCTGCGGGTCACCGACTGCAGCCCGGAGCGATGAGGCGAGGAGCAAAGTGAGGAGCAGGAGCGTGCGCATGCAGAAAGATGGTTGGGGCTGTTCTCGATGCCGTCCAGTCATGGCGGGCAATGTCTCAAGTCGCACGAGCGTAAATCCGTTGAAACACCTTGTCCACGCCTTCACGTGTGCAGCTCGGATCGCAGAGGGTGATGCCATCGGGACCGAAGCACGCGGTGAGCCGGTTCAGCTATTTGAACTCAAGCCGTCCAAAGGTGACCGGTTCGTAGAAGGTCGCGTTGCCTGAACGGGAGAAGGCGTGCACCTCCTCTTTGCCATCGCGCGTCCGCTTGCGCGCGACATTGATGAACCAGGGAGATGCCGCGGTCGGCTTTGAGCCGACCACGCGGTGCATCGGGTCCGACTGCCCTTCCTCACGGCCGACCACGGGAATCCGCAGGCGGACCTTCCAGAAATCCGCTCCCCGTTCGGTTTCAACCGTCGCGAGCGACTTCCACCGCGAAGACGGATTTCCCTCCGCAACCTTGCCGGCCGGATTGACCTCGATCTTGTAGTAACTGTGGTCCGGTGTCTCCAGCGCCAGGGCCACGTGATCCCCATCCCAAACGGTGTCGGTCACCTGCAAGCCGGCCATGTCCGGTTCCCCGGCCCGGATCTCCACCAGCAGCGCATCGCGATCCCAGCCGAACTTGACCGACGTGCGCTGCCCGGCCGGGGTTGAAAACTTGCATTGCAACTCATGGCCGGTGGCCTCGGCCAGCGGGACTCCCGCAACGCCCTCCGCCTTGCGTCCCTTGGCCCGGGCCGTCGCCAGCGCCTCCTCCTTTGCCCTCACTCTTTGAGTGAGCACGTCCGCGGGCAACAGTTCGGATTGGATCTTCGCGATGCGCTGACCATAGACGGTCTCGCCCGCGGCCTTCCGCGCCACTTCCAGCAGTTCCCGAAACTTGAGCGACGTTTCCAGCGGGACATTGGACGGGTCGCTTTTCCCACCGGGGCGGCTGCGATCGGCGCGGGCGTAGTTCTTTTCCGCGAAGGTCAACGCTTCCCTCATCGGCGCGGCGGCGGGTCCATAAAACTTCTCGTAATACTCGGCCAGCAAGGCCTCCAGATCCTGATCGGGATCCCACATGCAACGGCCCTGGACATAGAGCGTCAGGTGATCGATCCCAATGAAGCGGAACCTGGGACCCACCAGCGAGATTTCTCCCTGTTCCCCAATGGAGCGCCCCTTGAGGTATTGCAGATCCTTGGCCATGGTCCGCGGTTGGATGACGGGAAAGGAAATGAGGGCGTCACGATCCTTGATGATCGAAGCATCGGGCCCCGCGATGTTCAGCGAGTAACGGTTGTTCTCGTTGCGGATGATGCTCTTGGAAGGAACCTTCGCGCTCCAGACGGCCATCTCGTTCTGATACTCGGACCAGCGGTCCGGATCATCAAAGGCGGGCCGTCCGCGGTTCGAGATGAACACCCCGATGTTCGGAGTGAATTTCTCCACGCTGGCCGGCGCCTCCTTGTAGTTGGCGTAGGCGCTGCTGGTGATCATCTTTTCGGGATGGGTTTTGTAGAGTTCGCGTCCCACGCGATCCACGAAGGTCCACACCAGCTCGTTGAGCGGCTTGCCGGTGCAATCCGCGCACTGGCAGGGCGCCAGGCCGTCGCCGGGCCAGATGTCAACCGACGGAAACTTCAACTCATCGAACATGAAGCGAATCCACCGGACGGTTTCCTGGTAAAACCCCTCGGAGCTGAAACAGGGCGTGCCGTGGTCGCGGTGCTCGATGTCCCGCTTTCCGTTGCGAAGCGCATAATACTCCGGGTGCTCCTTTTTCATCTCGGCACCCTGGTGGATCAAATGCAGTCCATGCGGCCCGCTCAGGAGACCGAGTTTTTCATACGCTGAATTCATCCGGAGGCGCCGGGCCCAGATGACATCCTCGAAGGAATGGTCCCAGTATTGATACCAGTTCCAGGAACGGAAAGCGAAGGCCGGCTCCGACGGCTCGCCCGGCGCCGGGATCGCCACCGTTGCGGTTTGCGGGAGGACCTCGCCCATCTTGCCGGGCATATACCAGCGGACACCTAGTTCATGCAGGATGGCGTAAACGCCGTTGAGCGTGCCGCCCTCGTCCTGGTTCCAAAAGCCGGCCGCCTCGCCTTCCTTCGTCTTCCAGAGCCGGGCGAAGTCCTCGCCGTATCGCGCCTGCATCTGTTCCGCGAAGTTTTTCGGACTCCAGAAGCCCTTGTAGTCCGCGTGGAACGGAAAGGCCCAGTCGGCACCGACCTTCTCTTTGATCATGGCGGACCAGGCTTCCTTGCCCCGCTGCACCTCCGACCTCCGGCGCGGCCAGGGTTCAAACGGCGGAACGAAATCGAAGTCCCCGCCGACGACGGCGACCCAATCCGGACCGGAGGTGAAACGGTAGGCGCCGTATTTCAGGCCCTCGGCCGAAACACCGAGCTTCTCGGTCCACGGGCTCTTGCCAAGGTAGATTCTGCGGCTCTCCGCCTGCGCAGGCTCGGTCACGATCGGCAGCTTCGCGCCGCTGATTTTCTGGAGATGGCTTTGCAGTTCCAAGGCCGCCAGCGTGACCATGCGTGGCCGCTCCGGTGCCACGACGATCTCCGCTCGGGGTCCTCTGTCTTCAATGATCATGAGTCCGGCGGCCTGCAAGCCGATGGCTGTGAGGAAGAGGCTGGTGAGCCAGGCGAATGTCGTTTTCATCGGTTGAGAAAATTGTTCTCGAGGGCTGGATCGGAACGGCACATCGGGTGACACAAGCTCGTTGAACGGCAGCCCGGTTGTAAATCCGTTGAAACACCTTGTCCGCCCCTTCGCCCGCGCGGTTCGGGTCGCAGTTGGTGATGCCGTCGGGGCCGAAGCGGGCGGTGACGGTCGCGCCTTTGCCTTCGGTTAGATATTTGAAGTTCAGGTCGCGCACCTTCGCGGCGGCGTCCACGCTGGCGCAGGTGATGTGGGCTTCCTCGGCGGTCGGATACAGGCTGGCCACGGCGTCGCGGGTTTCGCCGGCGATTTTCACGCGGCACACGGCGACGAGGCCGACGGTGAGGCTGTCCACGCTGTAGCCGACGTAGGCCTTCGTGCCGTCGGCGCGCACAACGTCGCGGGTGAAGTGGTTGTTGCTCGTGCGATCGCCCCGTGAGAGAACACATGTCAGCCATTGGGCTTCTCTCGTTTGTTCTCTCTCACGGGGTGAGCCGCCGCCTTTGTTCCACCAGCGGAAGCTGCGGTATTGCTGACTCTCTTCATCGGGCTCGAGAGAAGTTGGATGAATCACCGCTCCGCTCCATTATTACTTCGTCATCACGCCGAAACCGTATTGAAAGCTGGTCTTGCTGCCATCACCTCCTTCGATCAGGGGAACCTTCATCTGTTGCAACCACTTGTTTTGCTCGGGGTTTAACAACAACTGCAGTTCCGCACGCGCCTGCTCGTTCAACTTGGCAAGCGATTGCTGCGCTTCCAGTGAGGGAGATTTCCCGAGCAGATTCTGGCGTTCCGCTTCAGACCAATGGCGCTGGACGATGCTGTAGGCCTGGCTGAACTGTTGTTCGTTCAAATCCAAGGATCCGTAAAGCAACAACGCCACCATGTCCGCGCGATCCGATCCGGCAGCCTCAAGCTCTGATGCGAACTGTTTCGAAGCTTTGGCCAGTTCGGTCATCTTTTCGAGCATCGTCACGTGGGCGGCGGCTTTGGCGGCCTGCTGTTCAGGCGTGAGCTGACTGTCATCCGTCATGAGCAAAGCATCCATCTTCACCGGCATGGCCAACGTCCGCCCGAAGTCGGCCAGAAAATGCCGGGCGGTTGGATATTGGTTGGTTCCTCCGGGGCGCTGGGCGGCATCGGCAATTTCTTTGAATTGTTGGGCGAGACGCTCGGCCTCCGTGCGGGCGGTGCCGAGTTGTGTGTTCTGCGCCCTGGACTTCGCCAGCGCGGACGCCAGCCCGGCGTTCTCGTGTTGAAGCGATTCGACCGATGCGCGAAGGCCGGCCAACTGCGCGAGCTCGTTGCTCTCTCCTGGACGGAGCGCCAATTGATGCCGAAGGGCGGCAGCCTCGTTTTTCACGGCGGAAGTCTGTCGCTCTTGATAGAGAGCAATGCCCACCGCGCACGTGAGCACGGCGGCAACGAGTGTTTTTTGCAGTGTAGTCATGGCTATGGTTTGAGCAGTGATAGTGCTGGTGGTCGTGGCGATGGAGGTTCCCGTATAAAGGCCGGCGGCGGAAACAGTGGCCGCGAGTCCGACTGGTGCGGCTTCGACTGCGTGGACTGAAATGCCGACGGCCAGCCCGGCTGTGCCAACGGGGACTCCCTGGCGTGTGAGATAATCACGCAACCGTTCCAACGCCCTTCGGCAACGCTTCTGCGCCGCGTCCTCGCTGATGCCAAGCGTCTCCGCCATTTCCCGCGTGGACTTGCGTTCGAAATAGCGCAACAGGAGCGCGGCGCGGTCCGGCTCGGGCAATTCATCCAGCCCCGCGTCGAGCAACGGAGCCACATTTTCCCAATGAGCTTCGGTTTCGGCAGCAAGCAAATGATTCATGGTGGCGGCCTCCTGCTCACGCGACTGGCGGCGAACGTTGGTCCGGATGGTTTGCGCCGCGAGGTTGCGCGCGGTGCGATGCAACCAGCCGGACAGTAATGGGTGGGGGATGAGCGTCGCGGCATTCTCCGCTAGGGCCAAGAAGACACCTTGCGTCACGTCCTGCGCGAGATGCTCGTCCCGCACCAATCGTCGGGCGGCGGAATGGACGAAGTCCAAATGACGGCGCACCAGTTCAGCGAATGCCTTCTCGGAGTGGTGCTCCGCAAAGTCACGCAGAAGTTGTGAGTCCGTTTGCACGATCATTTATCCTTAGAGCATTTCCATAAATCATGTAGCGTATCCGGCGTGTAAAAAGAACCCTT
>CAYQCZ010000081.1:0-10295 GCA_964415955.1 uncultured Verrucomicrobiota bacterium
GGGGGATGACGTCATGGTGGTTATCCACTGGCACCGGGGAGGAGCGCGCCGATTTTTTCCAGCAACCTGGGCAGCTCAATGGGCTTGGTGTCATAATCGTCGCACCCCGAGGCAAGCGCTTTTTCCCGGTCGCCTGTCATGGCGTGGGCCGTGAGCGCAATGATGGGAATGGACTTCGTGGCAGGATCCGACTTCAAAGTCCGGGTTGCTTCCCATCCGTCCATGACGGGGAGGCTCATGTCCATCAGGATCAAATCAAACCCGCCGCCGCGCGCCTTGGCCACGCCTTCGCCGCCATCGACCGCCATCTCCACTTCAAAGCCCTTGCGAATCAACCGGCGGGACAGCATGTCCCGGTTCATTTCGTTATCCTCGACGAGCAGAATCTTTGGCATGCGGGGATTGTTAATCGGTCAACGAGGGTAGGCAAGGTCAAGCTTTGCTGCCGGACTCCTTCTCCGCAGGCGCTTTCTTTGGCACGAGATCCTCGATCATGGACAGGATTTGATCTTTCGAGTAGGCGCCTTTTTGAAGCACGGTTTGCACGTGGCGGTTCAGCGCCTGGTGTTCCTCCGCGGTGAGGTATTTGGCCGTCACCACAATCACCGGAATGTCACGGCCCCATTCCTGGGAGCGCAGATGGTCGAGGAATTCGAAGCCGTCCATTTCCGGCATCATCAGGTCCAGCAGAATCAGGGCGGGCGGCTCCTTGGCGGCCAGATCAAGGGCTTCCCTGCCATTCTCAGCCGTCTTCACCTTCCAACCGTCCTTGCTGAGCATGATGGCCATGAGTTTTCTCATGGTTTCCTCGTCCTCCACCACCATCAGATAAGAGCCCTCCCTGCGGCCAAGGTATTTGGACAAGACCATGCTCAACTGGTCCCGGTTGATGGGTTTCGTCAGATACTCCGAGGCTCCCAGGGCGAAGCCCATGCCGCGCTCGTTGACCATCGACATCATGATCACCGGGATGTGGGCCAGTTCCTTGTCTGACTTGAGCTGTGTGAGCACGGACCATCCGTCCAGTTCCGGCATCATGACGTCCAGTGTGATGGCATCCGGCTTGAGTTTCCTGGCCAGCTCCAGCCCCTTCCTGCCATCGGGTGCTGTATGCACCGTATGCCCGTTCTTCGCGAGAAAGCGCTGCATGAGCTCCAGCACCGAAGGATCGTCATCAATCACCAGCACACTGGTGCCGGCTGGCAGCACCACATCGGTTTGGGCCGGACTTTTCTGTGTCTCTTTTGGAGGGCTGGTTTTCTCCTGGGCCGGCTGCTGGTCGGGAACCTTTGCGGGGATGCTCAGGATGAAGGTGGAACCCTTTCCCGGCTCGCTTTCCACGCGGGCGTCACCGCCCATCATCTGGCAGAAATGCCTTGTGATGGCCAGGCCCAGGCCGGTTCCGCCATATTTTCGTGTTGTGCTGGCATCAGCCTGTGTGAAGGACTGGAAGAGCTTGCCCATTTGCTCCTTCGTCATGCCGATGCCCGTGTCGGAAACCCGGAACTCGATCCAGTCGAGGCCCTCCACCTTGATCTTATGGGCCGCCAGGGTGATCCGCCCCTGATGCGTGAACTTGCAGGCGTTGCTGAGCAGGTTGAAAATGGCCTGCCGGATTTTTGTCAGATCCGCATGCATGGTTCCGGTCTCGGCGGAGCATTGAATTTCGAGTGCATTCCCGTTCTTTTCGACCAGCGGCCTGATTGTTGTGACGGCCTCATGGATCATCTGGCTGACGTCGAAGTCCTCCAGATAAAGGTCCATCTTGCCGGCCTCGATCTTGGAGATGTCGAGCACATCGTTGATCAGCCCCAGCAGATGCTTGCCCGCATGGTGAATCTTGCGCAGGTCTGCCACCAGGGACTCCTCGCCCATGTCTTCCAGTTCCTCGCTCAGCATTTCGCTGTAGCCGATGATGGCGTTGAGCGGCGTTCTCAGCTCATGGCTCATGTTTGCGAGAAAGGCGCTCTTGGTGCGGTTGGCCTCCTCGGCCAGGGCTTTGGCCTGCTGCGCCTCCAGCATTGCCGCCTGCAGGGCTTGTGTGCGATCGGCCACCTTCTGCTCAAGCGACTGGTTTGCTTCGGCCAGTTTGAGCCTGGCGTCCTCGGTCCGGCGGCTGGCCTCCCGCAGTTCCGATTCCCTGATCTCGATTTGCGCCAGCATTTCGTTGAAGGCGTCGATGAGGCTGCCCACTTCGTCCTTGCTCGTCTTGGTGGCACGAAGGCCGTAGTCCTTGTTCTTGGAGATGATTCTTGCCGTGTCCGCCAGGCTCAGCACGGGAGCGGCCACCACCCTCGCAAACTGGTGTGAACACGCCAGTGAAACCAGGATGGAAATCAGCATCACGATGGAGAACATGTCCAGATACCCGAAGAGACGTTCGTTGAGGCTCTCACGCAGGTTGGCCTTCAAATAGACAGTCCCAATCCGCTCTTCCAGATGCACCACGGGTTCAAAAACGATCAGATATTTGTCATCGAACCGGTAGCGCACTTTGGATGGCTCCCTGGGAATGAATTCCTCCCCGGTCAACCTGACGAAATTGTCCACGGCGGATCCATCTGCGGCATAAACGCATGCGGCCACCACGCTCTGATTAAGTCGGGCCGCGTCCAGAAGCGTGACTTTTTCCACACGGTTCGTGTCCAGCAACGCCTGCCGGCTCAGTCCAGACAGCAGCGACACGATCGATGAAAACTCCTCGATCTTGGTCTGGCGGTAGTTGTGCGACTCATACAGCACCAGTGAAGCCGCCCCTACGATCACCGTCAGAAAGCAGGTGCTGAAAATGACCAGCGTGAGTTTCCAGCGGAACGGCAGGCGGTCGAACAGGGGAAGTGTCTTCATGCTCCGTGCTTGTTTTCAGAAGCTGGCCATTAAAATTGAGAAATCGTCCTCGAAGGCATCCCGGCCCTGAAGTTTCCTGGCGCCTGTCACGATCCCATCAAGGATGTCACCGGTCATTTCTGCCGTTGTCGCAAGCAGGCGTTCAAAAGCATCGACGGTCAGCATGTCTCCGTCTGCATTGCGCAGCTCGTATGTTCCGTCGCTGAATACAAATAGTTTGGACCCTTCCTTCACATCGATGCCGGCGCTTTTGAACGCCATGTCAGGAAGCATGCCGATGATGGGGCCGCCGGTGGTCAGCTTGGTGAGGGTGGGCCCGTCCGCGCCGCGGGCGAGCATGACGGCGGCCGGATGCCCCGCGCTCGAGTAGGAAAGATGGCGCAGCTTCCGGTCATAAACTCCATACCAGATCGTGAAATACATGTCGTTGTAAGCGGACATCTGGAATGCCTTGTTCAGCCCGGCCATGACGGATGAAGGGTTGCCGTAATTGATTTCCGCGAGCGACCGCCCGCGCAGCGCGCTCATCACCAGGATGGAGTGCAGGGCCGCCCTCACTCCGTGCCCGCATACGTCCAGCAGAAACAATGCGGTGCGGTCCGCGTCGATGTCGAAGTAGCCGAAGGCATCGCCTCCCAGCATCGTGGACGGGAGAAACCGCCAGTCAAAGCTCGGCTGTCCCGGACGGGGCGGTGGCAGCAGTTGCAGGACGTGTGTTGCGGCCTCCTTCAATTCGTCGGCCAGGGCCTGCCGGCTCTGCGCCAGCGCCGTGAACATCTTCCTTTCGGCGTCGCGCAGCCGCTTCTTTTCAAGGCAGGCCGAGACCCGTGCCAGCAGCAGTGTCGAGTTGAACGGTTTTGTCAGATAGTCCTCCGCACCCAGTTCGATGCACTTCGCTGTCTTCTCCAGCTCCGCAAAGGCGGAAACCATGATCACGGGTATGTGGCGTGTGTGATCGCTGCCCTTCAATCTTTCCAGCAATTCAAACCCGTTCATTTCAGGCATCTGGACATCCAGCAGGATCATGTCGATCTCCTCCTTCGCCAGGATCGACAGCGCCTCCACGCCATGCCCAGCGGTCATGGAGGAGTAACCCTCCCTGGCCAGGAAGCGCGTAAGCAGTTCCTGATTGCCTGCGTCATCGTCCACCACCAGAAACCTCTCCCCACGTGTTGCAGCGGATTCGACGACCGGGGCGACCGGAACTTCCTCCGGCTGCCTGGGGGCGGGCGGGGTGTGGGTTTCCGAAGGGCGCAGATGCTCGTCAATCAGCATCAACAGCTTCCGGGCGGCGATGGTGATCTTGCCGATGTCCTCCTGAAGGGAATCCTGATTCAGCTCCACCACGCGCTCGTCCAGCATTTCGGCGTAACCCATGATCAGGTTGATGGGCGTCATCATGTCGTGACGGAACATCGCCAATGCTTCCGGACTGCGCTGGACGGGAAGCAGATTGGACTGCTGCCCCGTTCCCGCTGTCGGGCTTTCACTTTGTTGCATGTCCTTCATCCATTGCCGCCGTGGCTGCCTGTGGTGGCTTGACCCCGGCTCCCGGCCATCCCCCAGCTCCGCACATCCCGGGTGCTGCATGATTCAGCATTTCCGGACGCCATGTCAGGCGTTTTCAGCGTGATTTGCCCAGAAACCACTGGTAGAGGTCCATGTTGTTGTAGCTCTCCGTCCATGAATCGTGCTGGGCTTCCGGATACACGGTGAATTTGACTTCGTTGTTTCCGGCCTTTTTAAGTGCGGCCACCATGCGTTCGGACTCGGACAGCGGCACAACGGGATCTTTGGCCCCGTGAAACACCCAGGTGGGCAGTGTTTTGATCGGCGAATCCTTCACCCGTGCGCGCAGGAGGATGTCGATGGTGCTGCCGCCTCCACAGATGGGCGCTATGGCCGCGAAGCGCTCCGGGTGGTGCGCAGCAAGGCTCCACGTGCCGTAACCGCCCATGCTGAGGCCGGTGAGATAGACGCGTTTTGTGTCCACTTTGTGCCTGCCGATCACGTCATCCAGCAGCATCAGGAGGCTTTCGTTGTCCCATCGCTGGCCTTCAGGACATTGCGGTGAAACGAGGATGAAGGGGAATTCCATGCCTTGTTTCACCAGCTTGGGCGGGCCGTGAACCGCCACCTTCGCCACATCGCTTCCGCGTTCCCCCGCGCCATGCAGGAACAGCATCAGGGGCCATTTCATGGCCCCCCCATCGTCATAACCCTTCGGCAGATAAAGCAGGTAATCCAGTTCGACATTCCTGGAGATGGTGGCCTTCAGTTTTTGCCGCTTTTGTTGGAGGCCGGCCTCCCCGTCCTGGGCCATGAGCGGAAGCGCCAGCATCCCTGGGAGCACAAGATGCAGCAGACGAAGCCAGAACAGTTTCATGAATGCCAGCTTAGCCATGGCCTTGCCCCGTGACGATGCAAAAGATGCCTGTCTCGAAGCCGCCTCCAAACTTCCGAATTGCCCTCGCGCATCGGACATTCCATACAATCTCCCATGCTCGCCAAGGTGTGTGCCGCCGCCGTCAACGGAATCGAAGCCTACCCGGTCGAAGTCGAGGTCAACGCCGGATGGGGGGACACGCTCGTGGTCATTGTCGGGCTGCCGGATGCTGCCGTGAAGGAATCGCGCGACCGCGTCTCCACGGCCATCACCAACAGCGGCTTCAAGTTCCCCATGGGCAAGACGACCATCAACCTCGCCCCGGCCGATGTCCGCAAGGAAGGGCCGAGCTTCGACCTGCCCATCGCCGTCGGGATGCTGGCCGCCAGCGAGCAGTTTGCATCCGATCAACTGGAGAACTTCCTCATGATTGGCGAACTCGCACTCACCGGCTTTGTCCGTCCGGTGAAAGGTGTTCTCCCGATCGCACTCCAGGCCAAACGCGATGGCAAGACGGGCGTGCTTGTGCCTGCGGACAATGCGCCCGAAGCCGCCGTGGTGGAGGGCCTCCAGGTCATCCCTGTGCGCAATCTTCGCGAGGCGGTCGCCTTCCTCGAAGGCGAGGTGAAGATCGCTCCGGTCAAAGTCGATGTGCGGGACCTCTTTGATCAACCGGGCGATGAGGAACTGGATTTCGCCGACGTCAAAGGCCAGGAGTCCGTCAAGCGCGCCCTCGAAATCGCCGCAGCGGGCGGACACAACGTCATCCTCATTGGTCCGCCCGGCACGGGCAAATCCATGCTCGCCAAGCGGCTGCCCACCATCCTGCCGCCGCTCACATTGGATGAAGCCCTTGAAACCACCAAGATTCACAGCATCACCGGACTCCTCCAGCCCGGCCAGGCTTTGGTGACGCATCGTCCTTTCCGGGCACCGCATCACACCGCCAGCGATGCCGGTCTTCTCGGCGGCAACATCAATCCCACGCCCGGCGAAATCTCCATCGCGCATCATGGTGTGCTGTTCCTGGACGAGCTGCCGGAATTCAAACGCAGCGTGCTGGAAACCATGCGCCAGCCGCTGGAGGAAGGGCATGTGACCATTTCCCGCGCCGCGGGCACGATGACGTTCCCCGCTGCGTTCATGCTGGTGGCCGCCATGAACCCCACGCCCGACGGCAAGATGCCGGGCGAATCGAAGTGCTCCCCGCGCGAGATCCAAAATTACCTCAACCGCATTTCCGGACCGTTGCTGGATCGCATTGATCTGCACGTCGAGGTGCCGCAGGTGAAATTCCACGAAATGACCGGTGCCTCGACGGGCGAGGCATCATCCGCCATCCGGCAACGCGTCATGGCGGCACGCAACATGCAGCAGGCACGTTTCAAGGATCGTCCGCGTGTCACCTGCAATGCCCGCATGGGCACACGCGAGCTCAAACAGCATTGCGCCCTGGATGAATCCACCATGGATCTCCTCAAATTTGCCATGACGGATCTCAATCTCAGCGCCCGCGCCTATGACCGGATTCTGAAAGTGTCCCGCACCATTGCTGATCTGGCCGGCTCGGAGCGCATCACCGCAGATCACGTGGGCGAGGCCATCCAATATCGCTCCCTGGACCGGCAGATCTGGGGATGAAGCCCGCGCACGTGTGAATCATCAGTGTGGTCCAGAGTCCATCAGGTTCACGTTCGAGAAGCTTCCCCTTACCGCCAGTGTGCAGGCATGAACTTCTGAGATGTTCAATGCGGCGAATTGCCATCGGCCCGCATCCGCCGGCTCAAGCCGTGTGGCCACCAGACCGGGCGGTTTGTTTGGATCAGTGACCACGTCGAATTGATCCAGCGGAAGTGAAAGCCCTTCGCCGCGCGCCTTGATGTAGGCCTCCTTTGTCGTCCAGATGCGGAAAAACACGCGGCGTTTAATTGTCGGATCGGCATTCAATACTGCATCCGCCTCTTTCGGGCTGAAGAACCGTATCGCCAGTCCGTCCATGTCCACTTCGCGTTCCAGCCGCTCGATGTCGATGCCCGCCTCGCGATCCCATGCCACGGCGATCACCGCGAGATCATCTGTATGTGACACATTGAATCGCAGTGCGTGCGGCTGCGACTCTTGCGAGCCACCTTTGTTGATGGACGTCAGAAATGGCTTTCCGTGAGTGCCTGTTCCAAATGTCAGGTCGCATGGATTTGTATCCAGACACTGACCAAGAACTTTACGAAGTGAACCGCGCGTGACGATGTAACGTCGCTTGCCTTCGGGGAAAGTGAATCGATCTGCGCGCGCCTGTTCGTCCAGTGAAAGCAGTGAAGCCAGATCTCGCAGATGCGCTTCTGCCACATCAAGTCGCACGCGCCAAACTTGCGCGGAATCTCGAAGACAGTTTGGAATTCTATCTATCACGGCTTGTATCGATCTAAAGCCAGGTCAGCTTGCAAATGTTTCCCAGTTAGATTGCATTTGCAGCACGAAGCAAAAAGAGGCGAATGCATCATTCGCCTCTTTTGCGTCATCGAATTTGTTCCACGATCATGCACCCATGCCTTCTTCAAAGGAGCCGCCGGCCACGGGGAAGCAAAGGTTTTCCTTCACATACTTGATGCCGTCGGCGGAGCAGTAATCGAGATCCTTGTGCGCGCTCTCGGCTTCCACGATCAGCGGCGCGGTCTTCGCGCCAGTGAGCTGGCAGTAACGCTGTGGATAACCGATGTGAATGAGCAGCTCCACGTAGCGTTGCATGTTGAGGTCGCCGCTGCCGAGGTCGGTGAACTGCATGGCGCGGGCGGGCCAGTTGCCGTTCATGGAGCGCAACGGAATGTTCGGGCGGATCACGAAGTTCTTCACGTGACAGGCCCACACGTGCTTGCCGACCTTCTGGAAACGCGTCTCCCAGTTCTCTCCCTCCCAGCAGTGTGAGGGATCGGCATTCACACCGAGGCAGGGATCGTTGTCGCAGATGTCCACGAGCATGAGGAAATCATCGGCGGCCATGGCTGCGGTGCCGGGATGAATTTCGTGGCAGAGTTTCAAACCGAGCTCATTCGCATGCTTGCGCAGCTTGGCGGTCTTTTTGACAAAGCGCTCCTGACCTTCCTTGACGAGGTCGAATCCGCCACCAGCCCAGAAACCCCACGGATAACCAGTCGCCAGTTCCCAGCCGAAGGCGACACCCCAGAACATGGGAATCGTCTTTACACCCAGCTCGGCGGCGAGATCCATGAGCTTGAGCAGATACTTCTCGTGCCATTTCTCGATTTGATCAGGGGGGAGCTTGGCGACATCGGGCGCGATGAAAGGATTGCCGGACTTCGTGCCGGTCCATGCACTGGTATGCACCCAGAACGGGCAGTGCGCGCTGATGCCATCGAGCGCCATGCCGCGGCTTTCGAAGAGCGCCTTGATTTCCCTGGCCTTGCGGAAGCCGCCCTTGCCATCACCGAGCATGTAATTGCTGGGCTGAACACCGGCGGCACCGGCGGCCTTGGCGTAGTCGAGGAATTGTTCGAGGGACTTCGCGCCGTGCTGGGCGCCTTCCACGCTGGGATGGTAGCAAACTTGGGCCATAATCAATGCTTGGTTTCCGAACTGGTGCGGCGAAGGTTTACTCCCCGGACACAAGCCATGGCAATCCTGAAAACCGTAAAATGCACCAAAATCAAGGTGAATTTACTGTGACGATGGAGGCCCAAAACAAGACTGCCCGCCGGAGTTGCCGGCGGGCAGTCAGGGCATGGACGATGCTGGTTACCAGCAGAAGGTTGGACGTGGACGGCAGAAAAAGCCGCGATGATAAGAGTGATAGTAGGTCACCACGGGGGCGGGTTGGTAAATCACCGTGGGTTGTTGCACGTAAACAGGCGCGGGCTGCACATAAACGGGCGCAGGCTGATAAATCACCTGTGGCTGTTGCTGCATCACCACGGGGACCTGCTGGACATACACAGGGGTGCTTGCCATGGCCGGGGCCGTGTAAACGGTGGTGGTGTGATGATACGTCGCCACCGGCGCAGGATCGAAAGCGCGCGTCAACACTGAACCAGCGAAAACGCCGGTGAGGATCTTGCCGGCCGTGGCCCATTCGCGGTCACCGGCATGAGCTTTCGAACTGAACGTGGAAACCGTGATGGCGAACGCCGAAGCCAGAACAATCAGTTTTTTCATACGCAAACGTCTTTTTCAGTGGGCCGACAATGGGTCAGACGCCCGGGGCGTGTGGATATTCGATGCATGGCTGCCCCTGATCGTTCGCAGCGATTGCTTTTCAGCAGTTGTTCCGGCGCGTGCATGCGCGTAAACTCGGCCTCTGTCATTCATGGAACCAAAGTCAGGACAATCTTCAGCCAGAAAAAGGCGCAAGGCACTCCCGCGCTCCTTCAAGGAATTGACGCCCTGCAATCATTTCAATCCGCGCACCTTTTTTTACGAGATGGTCTGGAAGGCCTGGCTGACGCCGCGCGTGGGACAGCATAAGCGGCCCGACTTCCCCAAACTCAAACACGGCGAAGTGGCCATCACCTGGATTGGTCACGCATCCTTTCTCATCCAGTTCAACGACCTGAACGTGTTGATCGATCCCAATTTCGCCAACTGGCTTTTTCTGCTGAAACGAATCAAAAGGGCCGGATTGAAGCTGCAGGATTTGCCACCTGTGGACGTCGTGCTTCTGACACACGCGCACTTCGATCACTTTCACAAACCGACCTTGAGACAACTGCCCGAGAGCAAGTTGGGTGTGTTCCCCTGGGGCGTGGGCGACCTGGGGCGTGGACTTGGGTTTCGCCGCATCATCGAACTTCAATGGTGGGAAAGCTTTTCCGGCCAGGATTGGAAAGTGACCTTCACGCCCAGCAAACACTGGGGTGCCCGGACCATCCGCGATGAACACAGGGGTTACGGCGGCTTTGTTCTGGAACATCAAGGCCGGTCCATCTACCACGCTGGAGACAGTGCCTATTTCGATGGCTTTCGGGACATCGGAGAACGACTGGCCCCGGAAATCGCACTGCTGCCCAACTGGGTGATCGCGCTGGTGGCAGCAGGTGGCCTGGCCGCTGCG
>CAYQCZ010000081.1:10305-11364 GCA_964415955.1 uncultured Verrucomicrobiota bacterium
CTGCCGATTGGCGCCTACTTCCCGGACTCCTTCAGACATGTTCACATGGGCCCTGATGACGCCGTCAAAGTATTCCAAGAATTAAAGTCTAAGTGGTTGGTGCCCATGCACTTCGGAACGTTCAAGCTATCGTTTGAATCGTTGGATGAACCGCCCCGATGGTTGGGTGAACTGGCTCATAAGAATGGAATTTCCAAGCATCTGAAGATCCTTGAGGAAGGCGTTCCCTGCGTATTTTGATGCCAGACAAGCGGGCATTTGTGAGCTTCTACGGTCACCCTGAGACTGTGGGTTGTTCCACGTGGAACAAAATGGACACATCACTCGCAGCAGGATGCATCGGCCAACGTAGCAGTGTCATCGCTGACCGTGGAACCTGATTTTGGCTGGCGCTTCATGGCGACCATCAGAAGTGAGATATCCGCAGGCGAGATGCCGGATATACGAGTTGCCTGGCCAACTGTGCGCGGCTTGATCTTGCCCAACTTTTGCCTCGCTTCCACCCGCATGCCTCGAATGTTGTCCAGATCAAGCCAGTCAGGAATCAATGCATCCTCCATGTTGCGGAGCTTCTGGACATCGGCCTCCTGACGGCTGACGTAGCCCGCGTATTTCACGGCGATCTCCACCTGTTGTGCCACTTCTGGTGAGAGACGCTCATTTCGGGACGGCAGGTCTGCGTAGGAAATCTCAGGCCGTTTCAACCATTGTTCGAGTGTATCCTGACCATGCCGCTCTGTTTTCAGACGCAACAACTCCTGTTCGATGGCCGCTTGTTTGGCCTTGAGCCGGTCATGATGCCTTTCCGGCAAAAGCCCTGCTAGATATCCGATTTCACTCAGCCGCAAGTCCGCGTTGTCCTGTCTGAGCAGCAATCGATACTCCGCCCTCGAAGTGAACATTCGATACGGTTCAATCGTGCCCTTGGTGACCAGGTCATCAATCAACACCCCGATGTAAGCCTGATCGCGCCGGAGGACAATGGACTCCTTTCCTTGCACCCGAAGTGCCGCGTTCATGCCTGCGATCAAACCCTGCGCACCGGCCTCCTCGTAGCCG
>CAYQCZ010000082.1:0-11364 GCA_964415955.1 uncultured Verrucomicrobiota bacterium
GATGCGCATCAGGTCCTCGTATTCGCGGATGTATTCCGGCGCGCGCCCGCCGCTGAAGAAGATGCCTGCGTATTCCTCCGGCTTGATGTCCTTGAACGCGATCTCGGCATCGATGCTGTAACCCTCCCATTCCTTAGTGATCGTCCAGCCGGGTTTGATCTCGTGCAGCACCATTTGGTAACGACGCTTCTCGTGGGAAGCGACGACGGGTTGGAAACCGGCCTCGATGAGCCGGTAATAGGGATAGAGCGTATCGACGGTTTCGGTGGCGTCGCCGACAATGACGAGCACCCTGCCTTTGGGAGTTTGCATGGGAGAACTTTACCCGCTTGGCAGCCCACGGCACTGCAACTATGGTGCTCCGGTCCTCAGCTTTTGCGTCATCATGGCCAGCCGTTCCAAACGCATTCCGCGCGTCGCCCTGCTCATCGAAACGACGCGCACCTACACGCGCGAACTGCTGGCGGGCGTGCGACGTTACCTTGCAGAACATGGCCCGTGGTCCACGTTTCTCGAACTGCGCGCTCTCGATTCCTCGCCGCCCGCATGGCTTCGCAACTGGGACGGCGACGGCATACTGACAAGAACTTTCACGCGTGAGATGGCGGGCAGTCTCCTTGCTTGCGGCGTCCCGGCGGTGGAAATGCGATCTACGCGCTTCAAAACAGGATTCCCGTTCGTGGGCGTGGACAACCACCTGATTGGCCGCATGGTGGCCGAGCATTTCATGGAGCGTGGCTACCGGCAGTTCGGCGCCTACAGCCTGCATACGGAGGCGTTCTTCGAGGAACGGGTGCGGAATTTCGTCACCTCTGTGGAAGCCACCGGCTGCACGTGCTCACTGCTCCCGGAAACCACCTCCGACAGCGCGACCGATTGGGAGCAGAGCCAGTCCCGCCTCATCGCCTGGCTGGCACACCTTCCCAAGCCCGTGGGCATTTTTGCCGCCAACGACCAGCTTGGCATGCGTCTGCTCGACGCCTGCCAGCGCGCAGGCATCGCCGTGCCCGAGCAGGTGGCCGTCGTAGGCGCGGAGAACGAGGAGACCTTGTGCGCCTTCGCCACCCCGCCGCTCACCAGTGTGCGCTTTGATGGCGGCGCGGTGGGTTACGCCGCAGCCGGGCTGCTGGATCGTCTCATGCGCGGCAAACAGCCGCCGCGCACGCCAACACTGATTCCCCCGCGCGGCATCGTCGTGCGGGCGTCATCGGACGAACTGGTGATCAACGATCCGCTGGTGGCCAGCGCAGTGCGGTTGATGCGCGAGAATCTGGCCGACGGCATCAATGTGGAGGACGTTTGCCGCAAACTGAACGCCTCCCGCAGCACGCTGGATCGCCGCATGCTGGCGGCGCTCAAACGCTCGCCCAAGGAGGAGATTCTCCGGCTGCGTTTCCGCGAGGTGGAACGGCTGCTCCGCGAAACCGACCTCACCATCGAAACCATCGCCGCACAGACCGGCTTCGCGCACAGCCACTATTTGCAGGCCGCCTTCAAGGAGCGTCACGGCGTGACTCCGGGGGAGTTTCGGAGAGCCGGATTCGTTAATCCTTGAGAGCCTGTCTCAAAGGGGCAGCGTCCTCTGGTATCTTCAGGCAGGATCTGGCTTGAAGTGGATTGCTGGTGCTGGCCGCCTGGCATCCGAGGTGTTCTGGCACATTGCACATGTGCTCCCGCTGCCCGCTGTTTCGCGCAAGCAGATAGATGTTCAGACGTGCTTCCTTGATCTCTTCCTCTCCTTTCAGCTTGAAGCATCTCCCCGGTCGTCTCAGCATTGATCTATGAAGCATTTGTTCAGGAAAATTGCGTTGTGTGTCGCCTTCTTGTTTTGTGCCAGTTCCGTTCGTGCGCAGACTGTCCTGGTGGAGGCCGAGTCCTTTCAGAACCACGGCGGATGGAGTCTTGACACGCAGTTCATCGACATCATGGGGTCGCCCTATCTGCTGGCGCATGGTCTGGGGGAGCCGGTCAAGGATGCCATGACGAAGGTGAAATTTCCTTCCACGGGGAGCTATCGCGTGCTGGTGCGAACCAAGGACTGGGTGGCGCGGTGGAAGGCACCCGGACAGCCGGGCAGGTTCCAGGTGTTGGTGGATGGCCAACCGCTCAAGGAAACCTTTGGCACCAAAGGTGCCGAGTGGTTCTGGCACGACGGAGGCACCATCAACATCGACAAGACCGAGGCAGCCGTCGCGTTGCATGATCTGACGGGTTTCGACGGACGTTGTGATGCCATCGTGTTCACCAAGGACAAGGATTTTGTGCCGCCGGACGACAGGAGTCCGATGCCTGCATGGCGACGGAAGTTGCTGGGAGTTTCCGAAAGGGTTGTCGGGCATGAGGGTTATGACTTGGTGGTCATTGGGGGTGGTTATGGCGGCATGGGGGCGGCCATTTCGGCGGCGCGCATGGGATGCAAGGTGGCCTTGATCCAGAACCGCCCCGTGCTGGGAGGCAACGGCAGTTCGGAAATCCGTGTCTGGGCCAAGGGTGGAACGCGACGCGGTCTTTACCCGAATCTGGGGGAAATCATCGAGGAATTTGCCGATCAGGCGAAAAATTCACCTGGAACCCACGAGGAATTCGGCGATGCGAAGAAGGAGGCCGTCACGCGGGCTGAAAAGAACATCGATTTGTATTTGAACACGCACGCCTTTGCCGTGGAGGTGAGCGCGGACAAGCGCCGCATTGTCTCCGTATCGGCCTTTGACACGCGCACGGGCGAAGTCATGAAGTTCAGTGGCAAGCTGTTCTGCGACGCGACAGGGCATGCCACGATCGGTGCACTGGCCGGAGCGGACCACACCGTCATGGAGGAAGGTCACCTGGGCATGAGCAACATGTGGAAATGGGAGGACATGGACGCGCCACAAGCCTTTCCGGAGACGCCGTGGGCTCTGCCGTTGACGATGGACGACTTTCCCTATCCGAACCGGGGCAAGGGCGAGTGGTTCTGGGAGAGCGGCTTCAACAAACATCCGCTGCATGATCTGGAATACACCCGGGATTGGAATCTGCGGGCTGTCTTCGGCGCATTCAGTGCGATGAAGCGCGGCGATGAAGCGGCGAAGCATACGAAGTCCAGGCTTGTCTGGGTGGCCTACGTGGGCGGCACGCGGGAATCCAGGCAATTGCTGGGCGATGTCATTCTCACCGAGGAGGACATTGTCAGCAAACGGGTGTTCGATGACGGTTCCGTGCCCACAACATGGGACCTGGACCTGCATTATCCGAAGGAACAGTTCGCCAAGAAGTTTCCCGAGGACCCGTTCATCTCCCGTGCCGTTTTTGGCAAGGGGGTTGACCGCAATCATGGCTATCCCGTTCCGTATCGTTGCTTCTACTCGCGGAACATTGAGAACCTCTTCATGGCAGGCCGCGACATCAGCGTGACGCACGAGGCGCTTGGCACAGTGCGTGTCATGCGCACCGGCGGGATGATAGGCGAAGTGGTGGGCAAGGCTGCGTCCATCTGCGTGAAACATGCCTGCTCTCCAAGGGACGTTTATCACAACTACCTCGGCGAATTGAAGGAGTTGATGCAATTGAAGGGCGTGGCGCGTCGGGACAATGTGAATGCCCCGATTTACATACCAGCAAATGCTCCGGAGCTGCCGCCGGTGGAGTTCATCTCGCTGAATCCCGCCACACTGCCCGGCATCGTGGTTGACGACTCAAAGGCCAAACTTGAAGGCAAATGGACCGCCGGGCAGGGATTGAAAGGGTTTGTGGGAGAACATTACCTGTATGCGGGCAAGGGAAGCGGTGCGAGTGCACGCTACGAATTTCAAGTCCCGAAAGACGGTGCCTACGAGGTCCGTGTGTCCTATGGACAGCATGAAAACCGCGCCTCCAACGCGCCGTTTGAAGTGACCGGCAGCGATGGATCAAAGACAATCCGTGTGAACCAGAAGAAGGTGCCGAATTCGGAGAAGGGATTTCATTCCCTCGGTGTATTTCAGTTCAAGGCCTCCCAGAAAGGCGCCGTCGTGGTGAAGACCGCGGATGTGGATGGGAATGTCCACATCGATGCCGTGCAGGTGCTGCCCGCGAAGTGAGCGCTGCCTTACGGCGCGGCAATCCGGCCATCGACGAGTTCCACCGTTCGCGGTGCGCGTGCCGCGACCTTTGCGTCGTGTGTGGCGATGACCAGTGTCATGCCACGTTCCTCGCGCAGTTCACAAAGCAGGCGGATGATTTCCTCGCCTGTGTGTGAATCCAGGTTGCCCGTGGGTTCATCAGCCAGAATCACCGTGGGATGGTTGATCAAAGCCCGTGCAATGGCCACGCGTTGCTGTTCCCCGCCGGAAAGCTCGAGCGGGCGGTGCTCCATGCGATGGGAAAGCCCCACACGCTTGAGCAGGTCGGCCGCCTGATCGCGCACTTGGGCGATGGGGCGGCGCCCGATGCGCCCGGCGAGACAGACGTTTTCGAGCGCATCAAACTCGGGAAGCAGATGATATGCCTGGAAAATCAGACCGATGCGTCCTCTGCGAAACTGGGCAAGCTCCGTGTCCGTCAGACGTCCCAGTTCAGTGCCATCGAAATGAACCTTGCCGGAAGTTGGCTTGTCCAGGCCTCCCAACAGGTGAAGCAATGTGCTTTTGCCTGCTCCTGAAGCGCCGCGCAACGCAAGAAAATCACCGCGTGACACCTCCAGTGAGACGTCGCGCAACACTTCCAATGTGCGTGCGCCGATCTGGTAGGCCTTGCTGAGGCCGGATGCGACCAGCAATGACGTGGAAACCGGCTCATTCATGGCGAAGCGCCTCCACGGGTTGCAGCCTGCCGGCAATGATGGCTGGAATCACTCCGGCGAGCAGGCAAATGGCGAGTGATCCCCCGCAAATGATCAGAATGTCATGTGTCTGGATCAGGGCTGGCAGGGCGGGAAGCTTGTAGATGGAAGGCGGGAGCAGGTTGAATCCCATCACGTTGTTCATGAAGGCGAGAAACTCGTTGCGCCAGTGCAGGGCCACAAGACCGAGGCCAAGTCCCATGGCCACGCCCATTGCACCCACCACACCGCTCTGGCCCAGGAAAATGGATGTGATCTGCCAGCGGGTGGCTCCCAGCGCTTTGAGTGTGCCGATCTCGCGTGTCTTCTGAACCACAAACGTGATCTGCGAGCTGGTGATGCCAAACGCAGCGACGAGCACGATGAAAAACAACAGGAAGCGGATCATGTTCTTCTCCACCACCAATGCGTTGAAGATGTCCGCAAGGCTGCGGTCTTCCATCCAGCTCATGGCGCGATAGGACTGGCCCAGGGCAGCCTCCAGTTCCCTTGCCACTTTGGCTGCGCGATAAGGATCGTCCACCACGGCCACCACCGCCTGGACGGCGTCCTCCATTTCGTAGAGTTGCTGTGCGTTTTCCAGGGACGTGAGCACGACCATGGAATTGAAGTCCGAAAAGCCCACATCAAAGATGCCGTTGATGACATAATCATCCGGCAGCACGGCCACCTCGCCCTTGCCCGCCTCCAACTCGCCAAGACTGGCCGGGGAATAGATGGCAACGCGATCTCCCACGCGCAGGCTGAGGGCGTCCGCCAGGTCAACGCCAATCAGCAGGCCGCTCCCGCTGACATCATAGGCACCATCGATGATGCTTCTGGCCAGAATGCTCACCGTTGCCTCCGCTTCAGGGTCAATGCCCCGCAGCACAGGCCCGTCGATGTCGCCCTTGCCGATGGCAGGCTGCGTCTTGATCAACACCTTGCCCGCGATGTAGGGGGCTACGCCTTTCACCTGCGGGTGTTTCATCAGCTCGTTCTGCACCAGTGCATAGGCCTCCATCGGGCCGCGGCTTGGCGTGATGCGCATGTGGGCGTTGAAGCCAAGGATGCGGTCGTGCCATTCCTTGTCGAAGCCGCTCATGACGGCGATGACAATGATCAGGACCGCCACGCCCAGCGTCACGCCGATGATGGAAATGAGCGTGATGGCGGACACGAAGGTCCGCTTGGGACGCAGGTAACGCAGCGCCAGCACCAGCTCGAACGGAAGTGACGACATCGCGCGCGAAACTAGAAGAGGGCAGGGGATGGGCAAAGGAAAAAGGAGCGTCTAGACGCCCCGGTTGGCGCGCCAGAGGAGAAATGCCCCCACGCCCTGGAAAAGGAAGTTTGGCATCCAGACGATCACCCACGGGCCATACTGCGCCTTGGTTTCCAGGGACTGCCCGAGAATGATGAAGCTGTAGTAGATCAGCACCAGCACCACGGCCACCGCCACGCCCACGCTGGTTTCGAGCCGGTGCGCGCGAATGCCCAAGGGTATGCCCACCAGGGTGAAACCGATGCAGGCGAAGGGAAACGAGATTTGCCGGTGCAGTTGCACAAGCGCCGGGGTGGAGTCGTCCCCGCTGGCCGTCAGTGCGGCGATTTTCTCCCTCAACTGCGCAAAGGTCATTTCGCTGAGCTTGGGCTCATAGCTGGTCTGGCCGGACTCCGCGAGACTGATGGGCGGCAATTGATATTCCTCGGCAGAAGTGGTCTGCCATTCACTGCCCTCAAGTCGGGAAACTTGTGCTCCATACACTGTGAACTGGGCGCGTTTGTTGGCGACATCCGCCGTCACACGCATGCGTTCAGCGCGGATTTTCTGGACCGTTTCCCCATCCTTCTTTTCTGAGATCAGCACGTTCTCGAATTCCTCCCCCACCGTGCCGCCCACGTAGATGACGTAGTTGTTGCGTTCGACAAAACTCCCCTCGGATAAAAGCGACTGCGGCCGCTCTGCCAGCGCCTGGAGCGCGAGGGCCTTGTAGGCGGTTCGGCATTGTGGGGCGAGGGACATGGTCACCCAGGCGCTGAGGGCGGTCATGGCCGCGCTGAGCAGCAGGATGGGCGTCACGAGGCTCAGCAGGCTGATGCCATTGGCGCGGGCTGCGGTGAGTTCATTGTCCGCGCTGAATCGTCCGAACACCAGCAGTGTGGCTGTCAACATCCCCATGGGCAGCGAGAACACGAGCGCGAAAGGAATGAGCAGAGACACGGCCTTGACCAGCATTTCCAATGTGACCTGCTTGTTCATGAGCAGGTGGAGAACCTCCTTCAGCAGGTTTCCCAGCAACAGGACTCCGGTGAACACCGCCACTGTGAGGAGCAGCGAGGCCACGACCTGGCGAGTGAGATACCAGTGGAGTGTTCTCATGCGGCAGCGCGGCAATCGGTGCCCGGTGATGACAGTCGGCCACCCATCATGCGGTTGCCTTCAACCACGCAATCACGTGATTCACCATGGGTGCGGTGTGATCGCCGGCAAACACATGGTTGCAATCGGGCATTTCGATCAGTTTTTTGGGCTCGTTCGCACGTGCAAAGATCAGCCGTGAGTCCTCGATGGGAACGACATCATCCGCGGTGCCATGGATCAAGAGCCAGGGAACAGAAATCGCTGCCGCCCGGTCCACCAGTGTTCCCAATCCGCGCAGATCATCCATGTAGGCCTGTGACAGCGGGCAGTTTTCATCATCCCACATGAAGCCGTCGCCGGGTTTCACCATGCCGAATTCACGCTCGGCGAAGCCTTTCGTGTCCACCATGCCGGCCAGGGAGATGAGCCTCCGGATGCGCTTGTCCATGCTGGCGCGCAGCACGCCCACGGCACCGCCCATGCTGTGGCCGGCGTAGCAGACCTGCCAGCCATCGAGCTTGTCCAGCACCGAGGCGAGGTCGGCGGATTCCTTCGTGATGTTGGAGTCCACAAACCTGCCTCCGGAAGCGCCGTTGCCGCTGAACGAAAAGCGCAGGGCCGGAATGCCCGCTGCGGCCAGTCCTCCGGCAAGCGCCACGACGAAGGGGCGGTCCTTGTTGCCGGTGACGCCGTGGCCGATGACCACGATTTGACGTGAATCGCTGTTTCCGGCGTGAAACGTGTAATCGAGCCGTTCGCCCTGCTGATTGTGGATATCGCCAAACATGTTTGTCCTGAGTGTCTGTTGGTTGCCTTTGCCTGCGGCTGGTTTTAGAGAGCCGCATCCATGGGGGCAATGGAAAAGGGGCTGAGGGCATCGTTTGCATTTTGCAGATGCACAGGTATTTTCTGGGCATGGCTGAGCAAAGAAAGCGCCACAAGAAGGCCCCGCCAGAGGCTGGCCAGCCTGTTGAGGAATCCCCCATGCCTCCACTGTCCGACTTGCTGCCGGCCGAACAGCTCGACCGGATGTCCGCGCTTCAACTCGTGGATTTGATCGCTTCCAAGCTTCCCGCGCGACACACATCGTTGATGGACCTTGTTTATCTGCGCGAGCGGATTGCGTCCATGGAGGAGATGAACGACCAGGCACGCGAGGCCATTGAAAAGCTGGATGAGGCCGTGGAGAAGCTGCGATCCCCCGCCTTTCGGGCAGGCACGTATGTCGGAATTGTGCCGCCGGATCTTGCCGCCGTGTGCGTGAATGGCGTCGATTATGTCTGCCGGGTGGATCCGCTTGTTCCCATCGGCAGTCTTCAGGCGGGGGAACGCGTCCTTTGCAACGAGGCATTTGCCGTCGTGCGCAATCTGGGCTTTGACCGCGGCGGTCCGGTGGTGCGCGTGGACGAACTGCTCTCGGACGGGCGCGTGAGAATCGGCCAGGAAGCGGGCGTTTCGTCGCTCGTCATCCAGCGCTCCGCACTCCTCCAGAAGGAAAAGCTGAAGCCGGGCATGGAAGTCCGCCTCGACGCCAACCAGCGTTTTGCCGTGGAGGTGCTGGGTGTGGGCAGGCGGGTGGATCGTTCCCTGGAAAGGGTCGTTGAACTGCCGTGGTCCTCCATTGGCGGTCAGGACGAGGCGGTGCGGGCCATTCGCGATACGATCGAGATGCCGTTTCTGCATCGTGATCTGTTCAAGCGGTTTGATCACCGTGTGCCCAAGGGATTCCTGCTCCACGGCCCGCCGGGATGCGGCAAGACGCTTCTGGGCAGGGCCACCGCCTACAACCTGCGCCAGCAGATCAAGCAGCAGACGGGCGTGGATCATCCGGAGTTTTTCCTGCATGTCAAAGGCCCGGAGATTTTGAACATGTGGGTGGGTGAATCCGAGCGGCAGGTGCGCGACCTTTTTGCCCAGTGTCGTGAGAGGGCGGTGGATGGCGCGCTGGCGTTTCTGTTCATAGACGAGGCGGAGTCATTGCTGGGCACACGGCACGGAGGACGCTTCCACAACATGGCCGGCACCATCGTGCCCATGTTCTGCACCGAGATGGACGGCATCGAACCGCTGCTCAACGTGGTGGTCATCATCGCCTCCAACCGGGCGGACCTGATCGATCCGGCCATCCTGAGACCCGGGCGCATTGACCGCAAGATTCGCGTGAAACGGCCGGACATGGCGGGTGCCAGGGCCATTTATGAGATCTATTTGCGCGATTCGCTGCCTTTGGAGGAGGAGAAATCAAAGCTGGCCGCCGCCATCACGGAAGCGCATTTTGCGCGCACTGCGGAAAATGAGTTTCTCGATGTGGTTTATCGCAGCGGACGCCGCGAGGTGCTTTACCGGGGCGATCTGGCCAGCGGAGCGATCATCGAGGCGGTGGTCGAGAGGGCCAAAAGCCTGACCATCAGGCGCAGCATCGAATCAGGCAGGGAAACCTTCCTGAGCCGCGATGATCTGTTGACGGCCTTGCGACTTGAGCATGCCGAAAACGATTTGTTCCCATCAAGCGATCTCACCGAGGACTGGCTCAAGCTCACGGACTTCGATCCGGACAACGTGGTTCGGCTCGGGCTTGTGAGATCAAGGCGGCCCGTTGGCACCGGGGTGGTGTAAACCTGGGCATGAAGGACCTGCCTTCCATTCAATTCGGACTGGAAACCGAGGTGGGCATTGCACGGGAGGGTGCTGGTGAGCTGGACGTCGTGGCAGAGTCGATTGCACTGGTGCGCTCCGCGACAGCGCCCGGGGTCCGCATGCGCTGGGACTACAGCGGGGAGGATCCCCACCTGGATGCGCGGGGCTTCCGGGTGCGTGAATTGAGGCAGGACACCGACGAGGCGGACTATGTGTCGCAGGATGAGCAGAGGGGGCTTTCGTTCGTGGAGATCAAGAGTGATCTTGTGCTCGGCAATGGAGCACGTCTCTATAACGACCACGCCCATCCCGAATACTGCACGCCCGAGTGCTCCACCCTTGCCGAACTGGCCGCCCACGACCGCGCGGGCGAACTCATCCTCATGGCCTGTGCGCGGCAGCTTTCCAGGGAGCGCGGCGCGGAAGTCCGTCTTTACAAGAACAACACGGATTTTCTGGGGCACAGCTATGGATGCCATGAGAATTATCTCGTGCCCCGGGCGCTGGCCTGGAACCGGCTGTTTCAGGGCATGCTGGCTTTTCTCACCAGCCGGCAGATCTTTGCCGGGGCGGGCAAGTTTGGCGTGGAAGAGGAGGATCAGTTCATCGCACATGGCTTTCAGATAACGCAACGCAGCGATTTTTTCACCGAGCTCCAGAGTGTGGACACCATGCAGCGCCGTCCGCTGATCAACACCCGGGACGAGGCGCATGCGAATCCGGATCTATACCGCAGGTTTCACGTCATCATAGGCGATGCCAACATGTCGCCGTTTGCGACAAGACTGAAGGCGGGCTCCACCGCGCTTGTGCTGGAGGCCCTGTGCAGGGATCCTCACTGGCGCGTGCCTGTGCTGGCCGATCCGCTGGCCTCGCTCCGTGCCATTTCGCGTGATCCTGCCTTTCGGTGGGCATTGACACTGCAAGGAGCCAAGCCCTCGACGGCGGTTGAGGTTCAGCGGGCTTATCTGGAAAAGGTGAAAACCACCTGTGATCTGGAGTGTGGGGGCAAGGCACAGCTGGTGAGGGACTGGGAGGGCGTGCTGAATGACCTCGACGCAGATCCCATGCGCTGCAGGGACCGAATCGACTGGGTGGCCAAAAGGTGTCTGATCACCGAGTTTCAGGCATCGCATGGTCTGGCGGATGATGATCCGTGGCTTCAAAGTCTGGATTTGGAGTATCACCGGCTGGACACGGAGCAGGGGCTTTATTTTGCGCTGGAGCAAGGCGGAGCAATGGCCTTTGCCCCCGTGGAGGCGGACGTCCGGCGGGCCATGTGGCATCCGCCTGCAACGACGAGGGCATTGATTCGAGGAGTTTGCATCCAGCGTTTCGCCGACAAGGTGATTTCCGCGCAATGGGATCACGTCACTTTGCGGGGCACGCGCGGTCCGGTGAGGATTTCGTTGCTGGATTTGTTCGCGCCGCAGGATATCATGCGCTACGCTAAGATCGTGGAACAGGCGGCGTCTGTGGATGAATTGAACGCCATCGCCTGATTCGAATCCAAAAGAACGTATGCCTGATCAAAGCCAGAAAACACGTCCAGTGGAGCCCGGTCGTGGAGGAGGTGGTGACGGAC
>CAYQCZ010000083.1:0-11350 GCA_964415955.1 uncultured Verrucomicrobiota bacterium
CCTGAAGCGGGCGTGTGGGAACAGGGTTGCTGAACGATTCCGTGGACTCTGTTGTTGATTCGGATTTGCCAAATCCGATAATCGGGCCGGGTAAATTGTCAGAAGGGCCACAGCAATCGATCTAATTTCATGGCATTGATTCTCAAGGGCGGGGCGGTTTTCCTGCACATTCCCAAGACCGGCGGCAACTGGGTCACTGCGGTGCTCAAGGAATCGGGCCTGGTGCATGACCGGCTGGGGCACAAGCATGCAGATTTCAACCGGCTTCTCGCTCCGGTCAACCCTGCCAGCTGGGGGCCTTTTGGCTATTTGAGCTGGCGCAAGATCCGGCGCGCCCTGGAACCCAAGCCGTTCATGTTCTGCTTTGTGCGGCACCCGCTGGGCTGGTATGAATCATGGTTCAAATACATGAGCCAGCCCTCCCGCAACTGGCGTGACTGGGGCAGCGAACGTGATGTCTTCGACTGGCATCCGAATGCCGTTCTCAACGGCTGCGGCTCAGATTCCTTCGATGGATTTGTGGGCAATGTCATCGCCAAGCGCCCGGGCTATGTGACCGAATTGTTTGCCAGCTACACGCAGCCCCAGGTGGATTTCATCGGCAGGCAGGAGTCGCTCAGGACGGATTTGGTGGCGGTTCTTCGACGCCTGAACCTCAGTTTTGACGAGGATTTCGTCATGAACTTCAAGGAGGTGGGAGTCAGTCCCAGGGGCGGCCAGCCCATTCAATGGAATTCGGACTTGCGCAACAAGGTTCTGAGCCTGGAGCAGGTCGCCTTGCTGCGCTACGGCTACGGACGGGGAGCTGCGCCAGCATGAGAACGCGTCCCTGCGCCACGACGCTCGAGTCCGAGATGTCAGCCGGGGAGCTGGCAGCACTCAGGCGGTGGCTTCATGACGCACACGGCAGGGGCGGGCATCTGGAAATCGGCACGGCGGCAGGGGGCACGCTGTGTTTCATGATGGGTTGCTATGCCGATGCGGACCGCCCGCCCTTCTCCGTGGTCGACACCATGTCCTATTTTCAAGATCAGCAGGATCTCGTTCGAAAGAACCTCACCCAGCATGGTCTGGACCCCGCTGCCGTTGATTTCCGGGTGATGACCAGCGACGAGGCTTTCCGGCGGGCGGACCAGGCCGGAGATCGTTTCTCTTTCATCCTCGTGGATGCCTCCCACAAGATTCGTCACGTGATGGCGGACCTGCGATGGATGAGGCTGCTGGAAACCGGTGGCCTAGCCTGTTTTCATGACTACAGCCCGGCGTTTCCGGGAGTGACACGTCCGGTGGACCGGTTTCTGCGCAGGAATCCGCATTTCAAGCGGGTGGAACTGACAGAAACCCTCCTGTGCATCCGCAAGGAACGGGAGGCGGTCCGCCCCGAGGTTGGTTTGGCGGATTACATCTGGGCGTGGTGCTGGTCACCACTCCTGCAGTGGCAGCTCAGTTTGCGCAAATGTTTGCAGACTCGCGGGAGTTGAATCATGGCCACCGAAAAAGGCAATCAGCCTGGGAGCGTCATCAGCGGTTCACAACGGATGCGCCGCACCGGTCATCCCGGCATGGTGGTCTGGCTCACCGGCCTCTCCGGCGCAGGCAAGTCCACCATCGCCTTCGAACTCGAACGCCAGTTGTTCGAATCGGGCAGGCAGGCCTATGTGCTGGACGGTGACAAGCTGAGGACGGGGCTTTGCTCCGATCTCGGATTTCTTCCGGGACATCGCAAGGAAAACATCCGCCGGGCGGGTGAGGTGGCGCGGTTGATCGCAGATGCCGGCCTGATCTGCATCGCGGCGTTCATTTCGCCCTACCGCTCGGACCGGGACCAGGTGAGGACGATTGTGCCGCCGGGCCGTTTTGTGGAGGTGCATGTCAGCACACCGCTTGAAGTCTGCGAACAGCGCGATCCCAAAGGCCTTTACGCCAGGGCGCGCAGGGGGTTGATTGCGGACTTCACCGGAGTGTCCGCACCCTACGAGGAGCCCCTCCATGCCGAAGTCACTGTCCGGACCGAATCCAACACCCCCCAGGAATGTGCCGCGATGATACTGCGCGCCATCACCGAGGCCATGAAGAATCTGCGCTGAGCCTCGGCCGGCTTGAGTTGGAGGAAATCCGCTTGGCGATGGCTTGGCATCCCTGCCAAGGTGTTGTCCAATCCATGCGGGTGAACCGCCTGTGAACGCAGGAGCGTGCCGGACACTGGCCGTGCCTGCTCAATCAGAACGTGCAACCATCCTCCAAACAAACAGTCATCGAGTTCCTGAAGGGCAAACCGTTCCAGTCGGTGCTTGATGCGCCTTCGGGAGGCGGGTGGCTGCTGGAGGCGCTGGGCAAGGATGCCTGCGTGGATGGCATTGATCTTTACGTGGATTCGGCCCCCGGATACCGGAGGTTTTGGAAGCACGACCTGGATTGCGGTTTGCCGGCGGATTGCTCCGGTTACGACCTGATCTGCTGTTGCGAGGGGCTGGAACATGTCGGCAATCCGCTGTTGTTGCTCCGCGACTGCCATCGTGCTTTGAAGCCTGGCGGGCGTCTCATCGTCACAACGCCCAGTGTCTGGTATCCACAATCGCGTCTTCAGTTCCTGTTCCGAGGATTCTTTCCCTCCTTTCCTCCGTTGGATGACAAGATCCGCCCCGGCACCCACATGCACATCATGCCATGGTCCTATCCACAGCTTTACGTGTATTTCCGTTACGCAGGCTTTGGAGTGCCGCAGATCATTCCCGAGCCGATGTCCAGGGCGAAGCATTTGCACGAACACCTGCTTGCCCTGCCCGCGCGGGCTTATTGCCGCAGCCGTGAGCGCAGGGCGGTTTCCGAGGAATCGCGCCAATACTGGCGTGCCGCCGGGAGCGATGCCTCCATTCTTGGAAGGCACCTCATTGTGACAGCGACCAAGGATTAAGCGCCCATGAACGCAGAAGGAAGAAAATGTGCAAGACGGTGGGCGCGCGTGATGTTTTCACTCCAATATCTGCGTTTATCAGCGTCCATCTGCGGTTAAAAACAACCCATGCCTCCCTGCACCTGGCGCATCGCACATTCCGAATGTTCCCTCGGCTGGGGCGGCCAGGAGCATCGGGTCTTCGCAGAACTCAAAGGCTTCCAAAACCGCGGGCACCCGGCATGGCTCATCGCGCCTCCGCAGGCGCAACTGCGCGCGCGGGCCTCTGCGGCTGGCATTCCCTGTGTGGATTTCAAGCCGGGCAAACTGCGGTTCCCCCTTGAAGCCATCCGGCTGGCGGGCTGGTTGAAACGCGAACGCATCGACATCCTCAATCCGCACAGTTCTGCCGACGGCTGGCTGCTGGGGGTTGCCGGCAGGCTGGCCCGCGTGCCTCTGATCATCCGTTCACGCCACATCGATGTCACCTACCCCAACGCATGGCTCAGCCGCCATGCCTTCACCACGCTGGCGGATCACGTGCTCACCACCAGCAACAAGATCACCAGCCATTTTCAGCAGATTTTCAGGCTGCCAGATGATCGCATCACAACGGTTCCCACCGGCATTGACATCCAGCGTTTCTCCCCCGATGCCATGCTGGCGCAACTGCCATTGAAGCATGCCGGCAATTCCGCCCCGGTCGTTGGCATGGTGTCCGTGCTGCGTTCGTGGAAGGGGCACTCGACGTTTCTTGAAGCGGCAAGGCGCTTGATCGACGCGGGCTTCGAGGCGCGCTACGTGATCGTGGGTGAAGGCCCCATCCGGCATTTGATCGAACAACAGGCTCATCAATTGCAGCTTGGCGACCATGTTGCCCTTGTTGGCCATCGCGAAGATGTGCCGTCCGTGCTGCGCGCGCTGGATGTGCTGGTCATTGCATCCACTCGTCACGAAGGCGTGCCGCAAATCGGCCTCCAGGCGCTGGCCTGCAAGACGCCCGTCGTCGGCAGCGATGTCGGTGGCACGCCCGAAATCATCCGTGCAGGTGACACCGGACGAAACTTTCCAGCGGGCAACGCCCAGGCGCTCGCAGCAGCCATCCGCGAAACACTCACCGACCGGACCGCCACCATGGCGATGAGCGAGCGTGGGCGTGCCATGGTGGAATCGCGGCACAGTTTGGATGCCATGCTGGACACACTGGAGGCGATTTACCGGAGGTATCTGCCCTCATGAAACTCGCGGTCATACGCCGGCAGTTCTCCGCGACGGGCGGTGCGGAACTCTACTTGCAACGCCTGATGACGGCGTTGGTGGATTCAGGACACGATGTCCACTTGTTTGCCGAATCGTGGAGCGGCCAGGCAAAGGGCGTGACGCTTCACCCGGTGCCCGTCACCGGAACCCGTGCGACCAAGCCGGTGCGGTTCGCCGAGGTGGTGAAGGAGATGGTTTTGCATGAAATCTTCGACTGCGTGTTCAGCCTGGAACGCACGCTCAAGCAGGACGTGTATCGCGCTGGCGACGGCGTGCATCGCGTCTGGCTGGAACGACGCCGTCAGTTTGCGCCGTGGTGGAAAAAGCCCTTCATCGGTCTCGGAGCCTTTCACCGCAACATGATGGCCTTGGAGCGGCAGACGTTCGATCCCGCCAACACCCGCCGCATCATCGTCAACAGCAACATGGTGAAGGGTGAGATCCTGCATCACTTTAACTATCCTGAAGATCGCATTCATCTCGTCCGAAACGGCGTGGATGTGAAACGTTTTCAAAGCGGCAAGCGCGCCGAGACACGCGCGCGATTTGGCGTTAAGGATGAAGAATTCCTGCTGTTGTTCGTGGGCTCGGGGTGGGAACGCAAGGGGCTGAAGTATGTCCTTGGGCCCATGATCCTGTTGGAACACATGCGCACAAGAGGCAGGCTGGATGACTTTGCATCTGCACTCGGGACAAATCCTCCACCCAGCACAGTGAAGTTGTTGGTGGTCGGCAAAGACAAGCCGATCTCCGGCGCTTCATCCAACGTGTTCTTTGCAGGTTCGATGGATCAAGTGGAGGATGCTTACGCAGCGGCAGACTTGTTCGTTTTCCTCCCCCTATATGAACCTTCAGCAAATGTGGTTTTTGAGGCTCTGGCAGCAGGTGTTCCGATAATCACGAGTTCCTTCAACGGGTCGGCTGAACTCGTTGCCGAGGGCGTGAATGGAAGTGTGATCAATGACCCAAAGGATTTCCGTGCCTTGCTGAAAGCCGTCTGCGAGTGGTCGCACCGTGGGCATGCGCTTTCCGTGGCCGAGACATCCCACTTGAGCATTCAGCGTAATGTTTCAGAGACGGTCGCTCTCCTCGAACAAGCCGCTAAGGAGCGTCGCTCATGAAACTCTCCTTCTGCCTCATCACGCTCAACGAGGAGTCCAACCTGCCTCGCTGCCTGCGCAGTTGCGAGGATCTGGCCGATGAGATCGTGGTATTGGACTCCGGCAGCACGGAAGGCACGGAGCGAATCGCCAGGGAGTTCGGTGCGCGGTTCGAGCATCAGGACTGGCTCGGTTACGTGGGCCAGAAGAACAAGGTGCTTTCGCTCGCGGCCAATGAATGGGTGTTTAGCATCGATGCTGATGAGGAGCTTTCACCGGAGTTGCGCGAGGAGGTGAAGCGCATCAAGGAATCCGAGCCGCCCAATGAAATCAGCGGATTCTCCATGCCTCGCTGCGTGCTTTATGAAGGCCGGTGGATTCGTCATGGCGACTGGTATCCGGACCGCTTGGTGAGGCTTTTTCGTCGGGACCGTGCCAGGTTTGCCGGTGGCAAGGTGCATGAGCGGTTGGAAATCGACGGGAAGATTACTGACCTGACAGCGGAGCTCTACCACCACTCTTTCAAGGATGCTGCCGACCACTGGGCACGCTGCGAGAAATACGCCCGGCTCTGGGCGGAAACGCAATTCGATGCCGGGAAGACCGCCGGTCCGCTTGCACCGCTCACACATGCCGCTTTTCGTTGGCTGCGTGGTTACCTTCTGAAACGTGGTTTTCTGGACGGCCCTCAAGGATGGCGGATCGCTGCTTACTGTGCGCGTGAGGTGTTCCTGAAATACAGCCTGCTCCGCCAGATGCATTCCGGTGCCGGCCGTGAGTAACACCGATTGACGGAGAAGTCGGGTAGAACAGGTTGCGACAATACGCACCTTCTCCCTTCGCAAGGCGAGGGGAGAAGGTGGCCGCAGGCCGCAGGCCAAATCGTCCTGCGGTTCTGCCGGTAATCAGTGGCACTTGGTATAAAACGAGTAACTCTCAATCACGGTGGCGTGAAGTGTCATCGCCAGTCATTGGCACAAAACGCACTGGCAACACGTCATCGAAGGCCACCTGCCCGCGCGCATCCTTTGTCACCAAAGTCAGAGACTGAACCTCGTCCTTCGGACCCACCGGCACGACCATGCGCCCTCCGGGCTTCAATTGGTCGATGAGCGGGCGGGGGATCTGTCCGGCTGCGGCGGTGACCAGGATTGCATCAAATGGTGCTTGTTCAGGCCAGCCATCATGTCCGTTTCCGAGGCGCAAGGCGGATGCATCCATTCCAAGTGCGGTCAGGCGTGCCTTTGCCATCGCATGCACGGCGGGAACGATTTCCATTGTGAACACCTTCGGCGTGATGTGGTGCAGCACGGCGGTCTGGTAGCCGCTGCCGGTGACGATTTCCAGCACCCTGTGATCCGGTTCCAGGTTCAGCAGTTCGGTCATGAAGGCCACGATGTAGGGCTGGCTGATGGTCTGGCCATGGCCGATGGGCAGTGCGCAGTCATCAAACGCCCTGTTTTGCAGGTCTTCAGGCACGAACAACTCGCGCGGCACGGAGCGCATGGCATCGAGCACCCGGGGATTGACCACGCCCCGGGCCTCGATCTGGGTTTCCACCATTTTCTCCCGGTCAATCATCGGTCAAATGTCATCTTGGTGTCAGCCACAGCCAGGTCATTGGCCCCCCGCGGCCTTCCTCCAGAGTTGACATGGCATGTCTTCTCATTCCGCAGTGCCCGAGAAGGCGCAACACCCGAGGCAGTTGCTGGAAGGTCCTGGGTTGGGAACGCACGCGCAGCACGGTGTGGGTCTCTTGAAACAACGCTCCCATGATGGCCCCCGTCTCAACACCAGCCCGCACATGGGATTCCATCAGGATTGCGGATCGGCGCAAGGAAGGACAGGTGGCCGGGTTGAGCAGCTCCAGTTCGGCACCCTCTGCGTCGATGACGATGGCCGGCCTCGATGCTTTCTGGAGTGTCGGTTCCAGATCTCCTGATCCGCACCCGGCTTCGATCTGTATCCTGTTTCTGACGTTGTTACGCTTCGCGAGAAGATGCATCAGCTTTCGCCCCTCCTCTTCCATCTCGAAGGCGATGACTCTGGCTTCGGGGCATTTCAACGCAAGTCCGACCGAATAATATCCTTCTGCCGCCCCGACGTTCACAATTGCATCCGGGTTGTAATCCACCAGCGCTTCGATGCAGGGCGCCGGTTCGATCTCATATGTGCCCAGGATTTTCGGCCAGAGGGCGCTGCCGATGCAGGCTGTGATGTAGTCCATGCCCTGGAAGGGACCCTGCTGCAGGCGGCTTCCACAAATCGTTTGATAAACTTTGGCCCAGCTTGGCTGCATTCACAGTTGGGGCGGGCAGCTCCAGGCAGTCAGAGCCCTGATGCTGGCGGCACCATGCATGATTTTTTGGAGAGCAGATCGGTTGGTCGTTGATCCATCTGCGCCGTCATACCAATTCTCCATCGGCACGTTGGTCGAAAGCCGCGCGGTAGAGGGATTGAAAATCAGAGGCACCAATTGCGCGCGGATTGAAACTGGCGGTCCATTGTTTGGCAGCTTCGGCGGACAGGGTTTGGATCATGGCGGGTTCCACGCCGCGCTCGACCAGGCTGCGCGCCATGCCGGCGGCGTTCAGCATCGTGTTCAACTGCGCGATCAGGGCTTCCAGGGCGGCGTGATGATTCATCTCCGAGGAGGCAATGCCGGCGAACACCGCAAGTTCGGCATAAGCCTGCAAGGCCTCCGGATCGGCGGCATTGTAGCGCACCACCCACGGCAGCATCACGCCCACGGCTTCGCCATGCACCACGTTGTAATGGGCGGTCAGCGGATTTGCGGCCGAGTGCGCCGCGCCCAGCATGCTGTTTTCAATGGCCAGTCCAGCAAGTGCCGCGCCCAGCAGCATGCGTCCTCGTGCCGGAATGTCGCCGGGATGCGACAGCACACGGGGCAGGGCGTTGACGCAGAGTTTGAAGGCTTCGCGTGAATACATCTGCGACAGCGGACTGCGCTTGCGTGTGACCATGGTTTCCACGGCGTGGGCGATGGCATCGATCCCTGTGCAGGCGGTGACACGGGGAGGCTGGGAAACCGTCAGGGCAGGATCGAGGATGGCCACGCGCGCCGCAGCCTTGGGGTCCAGACACGCCATTTTCTGGTGTGTCTGCTCGTCGGCAATCAAGGCGGCGGACTGGCACTCACTGCCCGTGCCGGCGGTGGTGGGAATCGCGATGAGCGGTAGCATGGGCTTGGTGGCCTTGCCCACGCCCCAATAATCCTTCATCTGACCGCCGTTTGTGAGAAGGAAGTTGCATCCCTTGGCGGTGTCCATGCTGCTGCCGCCGCCCAGGCCGATGATGAGGTCCACATTTGCGGCGCGTGCAACCTCGACACAGCGGTCCACGCAGCGTGTGGTGGGGTTTTCCTTTGCCTCGCCGAAGAGCGTCACAGCCAGCCCCGCTTTTTCCACTGCCTTCCGGACGTGCGCCGCATGTCCCGCCGCCACAAGTCCCGCATCGGTGACGAGCAAGACGTGGCGCGCGCCGATTTCGGCTGCCAGTTCACCCGTGCGATCCACGGTGTTCACGCCAAAGACAAGCCTTGTGCGCGGATGATGGTCGAATGCGCCCAATCCGTGGGATGCGGCACCCTGGGTAGGAATGGAATGTGACATCAGTCGTTGGACGCACTTTAACGGCTGGCGTTCAACCCAGGCAAGAAATGCCATGATCATATGTTGTTACAAAACGAACCAAGGGGCGCGGGATGCGGCCGGCGGACAAGGGCCGGTTGCATCCATGCGGCAGTTCGCGGCTTGACGCCAAACGGAGTGCGGCCTAAGCCTTGAATGACAAACAGCCCACAAGATCATGCAGCACAAGCCTGACCCCTCCAAATCCCGCCGGGATTTCATCAAATCCTCCACCGTTGCCGCGGCAGGCGCGATGGCGGCCGCCGCCTCCTTCCCTTACATCGCCAAGGCGGTTCCCAACAGCGAGAAGCTCAGGATCGGGTTCATCGGCTGCGGCGGACGCGGCACGGGCGCGGCCAGCCAGGCATTGCAGGCGGACAGCAATGTGGTGCTGCATGCCATGGGCGACATTTATGAAAGCCAGATTGCCCGCAGCGTCGAGAGCATCAAGGGCGCGGTGAAGGATGAGAACAAGTTCGACGTGCCCAGGGAACGGCAGTTCGTCGGGTTGGACTCGTTCGAGAAAGTCCTCAAGAGCGGTGTGGATGTGGTGATTCTGACCACGCCTCCCGGTTTCAGGCCGCAGCACTTCAAGGCCGCCGTGGAGATGGGCAAGCATGTTTTCCTGGAAAAGCCCATGGCCACCGATGTGCCCGGCATCCGTTCGGTCATGGCCTCCGTCGAGGAGGCGAAGAAAAAGAATCTCGCCGTGGTGGCGGGCTTTTGCTGGCGCTACGACTCCGCGCGGCGGGAGTTTTACAAGCGCGTGCATGAAGGGGCCATCGGCGAGGTGCGCGCCATTTATGCGACCTATCTCACCGGCCCGGTCAAGCCCATGCCGCCAAAGGAATCCCGCCCGGAGGGCATGAGCGACGTCGAGTGGCAGGTGAAGAACTGGTATAATTTTGTCTGGTTGAGCGGCGACGGACTGGTCGAGCAGGCCATCCACAGCGTGGACAAGATCATGTGGGCCATGAAGGACGCGCCGCCCACCAAGTGCACCGCTGTGGGCGGTCGCATGATTCACAACAACGAGGGCAACATCTACGACCACGTCGAGGTGAATTACGAATGGGAGAACGGCGTGCGCGGGTTCATGGCGCAGCGGCAGATCCCCAACTGCTACGGCGAAAACTCGGATTACATCATGGGCACGGAGGGCAACGCCACCATCGCGCGCGGCCAGGTTTACACGACCGACCTGAAGGGCCAGGTCACATGGCGCTATCGTGGTCCCACGCCGAACATGTATCAGGTGGAGCACGACGAAATGTATGCCAGCATCCGCGCCGGCAATCCGTTGAACGACGGTGTGCGCATGTGCACCAGCACGCTGGCGGGCATCATGGGTCGCATGGCGGGTTACACCGGCCAGGAAATCTCATGGGAACAGGCGCTCAATTCGCAGCAGAAGCTTGTGCCCGACAATCTGGATTGGAACGGCAAACTGGACATCGCCCCCATGGCCGTGCCTGGAAAAACAAAATACGTTTGATACAAATGAACCGTCGATCCTTCCTCCAACTGACCGCTGCCACGGCCATTACCGGCGCTCTTGCGCCATCCGCCTTTGCCGCGAAGCGCAAACTCCAGAAGGCCATCATGTATTCCACCATCGGCTTCAAGGGCACGGTGCTGGAGAAGTTCAAGGCCATGAAAGCGGCCGGCTTTGAAGGCGTGGAACCCATGGGCGGACTGGATCGCGGCGAGGTTAAGGAAGCCTTGAAGGAAACCGGCCTGAAAGCCGCCAGCGTGTGCTGTCACACGCACTGGGCCAAGCCGTTGTCCGATCCGAATCCGTCCACGCGTCAGGTTGGCTTCGACGGTCTGGTTCATTCCCTGCACGACGCCAGGGAATACGGCGCAACCAGTGTGCTGCTGGTGCCCGGAGTCGCCAAAAACGGCGTGAGCTACGACGATTGCTTCAAGCGTTCAGTGGCGGAGATCAAGAAAGTCATTCCGATCGCCAAGGAAACGGGAGTAAAGATTGCCGTCGAGAACGTGTGGAATGATTTCATCATCACACCGCAGCAGGCGGATGATTTCCTCAATGCCATCAACAGTGAATGGGTGGGCTGGCACTTCGACATCGGCAATGTGGGCCGTTACAGCCCGGCGGAAACGTGGATTCCAGTCCTTGGCAAACGCATCCTCAAGCTGCACATCAAGGAATTCAATACCAAGGCCATGGAGCCGAACAACCCGGGCAAGGGATTTGGATTCCAGCTCCTGGAAGGCGACAACAACTGGCCCGCGATCATGGCGGCACTGGACAAGATTGGTTACTCGGGATGGGGCATTTCCGAGCAACCCGGCGGTCAGGCCGGGACCGTGGAGGCCGCCACGGACCTCGCTGCGCGCATGGACCGCATCTTCGCGCTTTGATAGTTTGGACGCCTTGCGTCCGTGGCGGAAGCGGCTACGGTGTCGCGCCCTGTGCAAGGTTT
>CAYQCZ010000084.1:0-9069 GCA_964415955.1 uncultured Verrucomicrobiota bacterium
GAAGCACTTGCCGGCACGGGCGCGGCGTTCGATCTCGGCCAGATATTTTTCCCGCTTGTCCTCGGGCCGGTCTGCCAGGGGCGTGGTGTGAACCTCGGCGGTGATGAGGTATTCCACATCCTGCAGAGCGAGCATGTTGCGCTGGGTGCCGTCGTCCGCGCCGCCGCCCGCTTGAATGGGCGTGGTCTTTTCCGGCTCCTTCATCCAGGTTCTCGCGCTGTCGAGGCTGATGACCTTGGTGACTTCATTCCGCCGGAACGAGACCCAGCGCCCGCGTTTCACCACGCGGATGGCGTCAATGATGTAGAACATCTGCGGCTCCCAGAAGACGGCTTCAAGGATGCCGCGCGCGGCGGAGGGCGTCATGACCGGGTAGCTAACGCGCTCCACCTTCATTTCGGGGCGGGTGAAGCAGGCGAAATCGCCCCAGACGCGGAGGGTGATGGTGTTCGGTGTTTTCATGCGATGAAATCGTCGAGCGGGCGGTTCTCGATCACGAGGCCGAGGTCGGGGTGATAGAAGCCGTCCGCGAGGACGTGGAGTTCGAGGTTCGGGAGCAAAGGATGGATTTGTCTCATGGCTTCGAGTTGTTGAAAGCGGTGCTGCCGGACGTTGACCATGTAACGCTGGAGTGCTCGGAGATCGTCGCGGGTGAAGCGCGGCTGGACGGGAGCTGTCCGGCGGTTACGAATCTCCTGGATGAGATCAGCCGCGAAATTCCGGCCATGGTTGTCAGAGGCGATGATGATCGGCCGACCTGAGTCTTCGATGACTTTAGCTTTGCGAGAAACCTCGCGGAAGCGGAGTTGGGCGCGGTCTTCCTGGATGGTGGATTCGCCGCGTTTCGCGTGGTCGGTCGGCACGACTTGGTAGAGCGCATCGAAGTAGCGCGCGAACAACCGGGCATCGGTGGCGAGAGCTTCGGTGGCCGTCCCGCCCAGGCCAGCCAGCGTGATGGCGGCTTGGTCGGCAGCTGCGCGATAGACGCCGGGAGGAAGATATTTCGGATCGGCCGGTCGGAAGACGTGCATCTCGCCTGCCGCGAGCCGTCCCTCGCGATTACAGCGACCCGCGACCTGCACGATGGAATCCAACGGTCCCATCGCCCGCCAGACGACGGGGAAGTCCACGTCCACCCCCGCCTCGATGAGTTGGGTCGAAACGACCCGGCACGGCAACCCGGCGCGCAGGCGCTGACGGATGGATTCGATGAGCGCAAGCCGGTGCGCCGGGCACATGGCCGAGGAAAGGTGAATCGGGCGCTCTGCCGCAGGGACTCGCTTGGACAATTCCTCCCAAAGGGTGGCGGCGTGGCGGGTCAGATTGACGACGCACAACACCTGCGATGAAGCGGCCAAACGGTCGGCGAGTTCAGGCCAATCGAGCGTTACATCTGCGCGCGGCAGGTGGTAGTTCACCCGGCGCAACTGGCGGAACAAATCTGCAGGGTCCGGAGCGAGTTCGCGGAGTTCCTCCGGTGCAAATCCATCCGGCAACGCCGACGATTTACGGAAAGCCGGTTGCGTGGCGGAGCTGAAGACGAAGCTGACGCCGTAGCTGCGGACCAGTTCGCGAAACACGCTGAACATCGGCTGGAGCAGGTGCGTGGGCAGCGTCTGGACTTCGTCGAAGATTACGACCGAGCGGGCGATGCGGTGCAGCTTCCGGCACTTTGAGGGACTGGAGGCGAACAGGGACTCAAGAAACTGGACGGACGTGGTAACGATGACCGGGGCGTCCCAATTTTCGGAGATGAGTTCGAGCCTGTCCTTCTCTTCCTCGTGGGCATCTGGATTGGGAGCAACGTTGGAATGGTTCTCCAGCACCACCTCTTCACCAAGAATGCGCCGATACTCGGCGGCGTTTTGCTCGATGATCGAGAGATAAGGGATGACGACGATGACGCGGCGCAGGCTGCGGGCTTTGGCGTGAGCTAGCGCAAAGGCCATCGCGGACAAGGTCTTTCCGCCGCCGGTGGGAACGGTTAGCGAAAAGAAACCCTGCTGGTGGGTGCCGGCATTCCGGCAGGCATCAAAGATGCGGTTCCGCAGGGAAGCCAATGGACTGTCGGGATTCTGCGCCAGTTTGCGCGCCCGTTCCTGCTCCACGAGCGCCAATAGATGATCTGCGGCGAGTGCCACATCGACCGGCGGCGGCACCGGCCAGCAGGCGGTGTCGAGCCGGTCGGCATCCACGAGGCAGGAAAACAGCATTCGCACGTAGAGCTCCACCGCAAGTTCCGGTTGCGGTGACGCTTCAACGAAACCAGGGGTGCCGGGCGGCGCTATAAGAGGTCCCAATTCTGATTCGAGTCTTCGAACGATGTCGCTCAGTGAATCGACGATTCCAGCTTTGGTTGCAGCCCCCTGAGCGTCACACAGGTCGTGCAAGCCTGCGTGATGTCCGGCCACAGCGAGAAAAGCCCCCAATTGCTGGTGCGGATCCAACGCGTATGCTGCTCCGAAAATGGCGTGCTGAGTTTCCTCGCTGCTGGTGCGGTCACCCCGGAGGTAAGCTTGAAATTCCTCGCGATACTTCCCCAAATCATGCAGCAGCCCTGCGAGTTCGGCTTCGCTGCCAAGGCCAAGAGGTTCTGCAAAGCGGCGGGCGCGGGTGGCGACAGTGCTGAGGTGGGCGGACAACGGCTGCCACAGGCCGGAGGATTCGGGGAGTTTCCGTCCGTCGGCATCCTCAAATGTGTGCGCCCAGTATCTCATGTGATGCGCCACTTTAGAACGGGGGGTCTGACAAACATGGTCACACCCCCTCGGGAATGATTGCGGGCGGGCTGCCCGTGCCGGGGCATGGCTGGAGCGCGGTCCGCCAGGCGGACGACAGCCGGAAAATGGTTGTCCCCACTCATTTCCTCAGTCTCCTGTGATACACCCGAAGACTATGAGGAAGCCTTGCCATCGCAAGCAGAAAGCGGCTGACGACTGAAGCATTGCTGCGACATCGGGAGCGCACATGAAACCAAATCCGTCATCCAAAAACTTAGACCATCCCACCCTTTTCCCAGAGTGGAAGGCATGGCATGCTGACGCCGTCACGTATGCGTTTGAAAACTTTTTCCCTGGAACGAATTCCCGCCGGACTGCTTTGTGCCGTGGCGCTTGCGCTTCTGCCGGGGCGGGGACAGGCCATGGCGGCAACGGCACAGAGGCCCAACATCCTGTTCATCCTGGCGGACGACCTCGGCTACGGGGACCTGGGATGCTACGGACAGAAGAAAATCCGGACGCCGAACATCGACCGGCTGGCCGCGGAGGGGATGATGTTCACGCAGGCGTATGCGGGCAGCACGGTGTGCGCGCCATCGAGGTGTGCGCTGCTGACCGGCAAACACACGGGACACTGCCGCATCCGGGGCAATTCCCCACGCCAGCAGCCGCTGCTGCCAGAGGATGTGACACTGGCGGAGGTGTTGAAGGGGGCAGGCTACAAGACCTGTGCACTGGGGAAATGGGGGCTTGGCGATGCGGGATCAACGGGCATCCCTCGGCAGCAGGGTTTTGACGAGTTCCTCGGCTACCTGACGCACGGGCATGCGCATGATTACACGCCGGATTATCTCTGGCGCAACGCGGGGCAGATTTACTTCGAGGCCAATCGCAACGGCCAGTCGGTCACCCATGTGCATGACCTGTTCATCGAGGCGACCATGAATTTCGCGCGCATCCAGCGTGCGGACATCCAGTATCCGGACCGCCGGTTTTTCATCTACCTCGCGGTGACCATCCCGCATGCGAACAACGAACTGGGCCGTGAAACGGGCAACGGGATGGAGGTGCCCACCGATGCGCCCTACTCCGCCGAGGCCTGGCCGCAGCCGGAGAAGAACAAGGCCGCCATGATCACGCGGCTGGACCATGACGTGGGCCGCATCATGGCGCGATTGAAGGAGTTGAAGGTGGACGACCAGACGATCGTGCTGTTCACCAGCGACAATGGCCCGCACAAGGAGGGTGGCGTGGACCCGGCGTTCTTCAACAGCGGGGGAGGACTGCGGGGCATCAAGCGCGATTTGTATGAGGGCGGCATCCGTGTGCCGTTGATCGTGCGCTGGCCGGGCGTGGTGCAGGCTGGCGTGACCAATCACTCACCGGTGGCCTTCTGGGATGTCATGCCCACGCTGGCGGCGCTGGCCGGGGCGGCCGCGCCTTCGGACACGGACGGACAATCGTTCCTGCCGGCCCTGCTGGAGGGACGGACCATGACGAACCGTTTTCTTTACTGGGAGTTCCATGAGAAGGGATTCAAACAGGCCGCGCGATCCGGCGACTGGAAGGCGGTGAAGCATGATGCAACGAAACCTCTGGAGCTTTATGATCTGAAGGCCGATCCGGCAGAAAAGACCGACATGGCCGGACGCCATCCACAGGTGGCCGCCATGATGGAGGAACTGCTGCGGACGGCGCGCCATGACTCCGCAGAATGGCCGGTCAAAGCGGGGGCGGCCGAACCCGCAACGGAGGGCAAAAACAGCAAGGCCGCAAAGCCGAAGCCCAGGTGAACTGGCGGGGCGCGCGGGGCTCAGCGCGTGGGCACCCATCCGCGCCCGGGGATGAACTCCTGTGCGCCGCGGTTGGTGCGGCATCCGACGGTGGCGAGGGTCAACAGGGCGATCAGAGCGGTCCAGAGAATGAGCGAGCGCATGGGAGGGAAGGTAATCCGGATTGTCACCTGATCAAGCCTGTTGCATCTTTTTGGGGCGGCGACATGGGCAAAGGAACGAAATCATTGCGTGGCAGACTGCTGCTGGACGGAGGCGGGCTGGCGGGATCGTGGTTTCACCGCACAGTGGTGCTGGTCTGCCAGCACAATGCCGAGGGTGCCTTCGGGCTCGTGCTGAACAAGCCGGCGGAACAAAACGTGGGGGACGTGATCCGCGCCGACCTGCCCGGCGCCCTGGCGGAGCAACCCCTCTTCACGGGCGGCCCCGTGCAACCGGGGGCCTTGAGCTTCCTGCACACGGACACCTTCCTGCCGGAGGCGAACGTGATGGCGAATCTGAACCTGGATCATTCCCTCGAGACGTTGATCGATCTGGCGGAAGGCTTCTCCACGACGCAGGCCATCCGGGTGTTCTCCGGATATGCGGGCTGGGCCCCGGGGCAATTGGAAAGCGAACTCAAACGGGACGCATGGCTGACGCACCCGGCATCCATCAACCTCGTGTTTCACACGCCTCCGGACCAACTCTGGCGCAGCATCCTGCGCAAGAAGGGCTGGCAATACCGCCTGTTCAGCGAAAGCCCCGAGGACTTGAACTGGAACTGAGAACCTGCCTGCGTCCCGTCCGGACACGGCCGCCTCACAAGACCCGGCGATGTGAGAGCCGGAGCGATGCAGTTCAATTCCCGGGGAGCACAGACGCCCTCGGCTGTGGTCCGGCGCATCCGCGCGCCGAACACGAACCCACCGGGAGGCACCCAATGGTTTGGAGTGTTCACGCGCAACGGCAGGCCGCGAGGGCGAGGCCTGCTGCGCCCGGGGCGGGCGCGCTCCCCAATCCTACTGCATCGTTCTGGCTGAGATTCGACCGGATGTTTTCGTTGACCCCAAAGAAGTCTGCGTTAGTCTGCACTCACCGTCCCAAAGACATCATTTGAATCATGAACGAGAAAGCCAAAACGAAGACCGTTCCCGCAGCCCAGAGCCGCCGGGATTTCATCGCCAAAACCGCAGCCGTGGCCGCGATCGCCGCGACCAACCCCTTCAAGACGCCCGTTTACGGCCAGTCCACCGCGCCATCGACGGGACGCACCATCGGGGCCAATGACCGCATCAACATCGGCTTCATCGGCGTCGGCGGCCAGGGATTCAACAGCCATGTGAAGAACATGGCCAAGAACTCCGGCGACAACAACACCGCGCTCCTGGCCGTGTGCGATGTGTGGCAGAAACGCATCGACAACGCCAAGGCGCACATCGGCGGCGACTGCAAGGGCTACGACGACTACCGCAAACTGCTTGAGAACAAGGATCTCGACGCCGTGGTCATCTCCACCCACGACATCTGGCACACCCCGTGTTCCGTGGACGCGATGAACGCCGGCAAGCACGTGTATGTGGAGAAGCCCATGACGCGTTATCTGGAGGAGGCCTTCCAGATTTACGACACCGCCAAGCGCACGGGCAAGCTGCTGCAAATCGGCTCCCAGGGCACTTCAGCCGCCGCCTGGCACAAGTCCGCCGAAATGATCAAGGAAGGGAAGATCGGCCCGCTTGTCTGGTCGCAGGGCTACTACTGCCGCAACAATCCCAAGGGCGAGTGGAATTACGGCATCGACCCTGATGCCAAGCCCGAGAACCTGAACTGGGAACGCTGGCTGGGGCCGGTGAAAAAGCGCATCCCCTTCGACGCGGACCATTACTTCCGCTGGCGCAAATACTACCCCTACTGCGGCGGCCTGCTGGGCGACCTCATTCCGCACCGCATGTATCCGCTGATGGTGGCCTCCGGGAACCCGGAATGGCCCAAGCGCGTGGCATCCATCGGCACGAGGCACGTGCTGACGGACAAGAAAAACCCGGACACCAAATACGTCCGCGATGTGAACGAGCACGTGGAAATCCTTGCCGAGTTCCCCAGCGGCTACACCATGGTGCTGGTCTCCAGCACGGTGAACGCCAAGAGCCCCGGCTTCGTGATCTACGGCCACCATGCCACCATCGAAATCGGCACCAGCGGCGAGAAGATATCCATCACGCCCGAGAAAAACTGGAGCGATGAAATCGATCCGGAAACCATCAGCGGCCTCACCCCCACGGAAAGCATCCCGGCCCATCACAAAAACTGGTTTGATTCCATCCGCGCCAACAAACAGCCCAACGGCAATGTGGACCTGGCGACCAAGGGGCAGGTGCTGATCTCCCTGGCCGAAATGTCCGAGCGCCTCGGCATCGTGTGCTACTTCGACGAAAAGACCCGCAAGGTCACCGATGGCAGCGGACGCGAAGTCAAGCCCATCACCTACGGCTCAATGCCGTTGTCCTGATCAAACAGGCAATGCTTCCATGGGCCTCACCGGTTCGCCGGTGGGGCCTTTTTTGTTGCTCCGGGCAACGCGTGACATTCACGCCTCGACCTGTTCACCGGGCCTTGGCTGAATGACCTTGATCTTCGGCCAGCGCTGGCGGATTTGATCCTCGAACCATTGTTTGGACTCCACGTCGCCATGGCCCAGCAGGACCACGCGGGGTTCCACGCGGCCCACGAAATCCAGCAGTTCATCCCGGTTGGCATGGGCGGTCAGGTCGAATTCTTCCAGTTCACAACGCCGCTTCAGCTCACCGTGCTTTGTGCTGAAATGAAAAGGTTCCCCCTCCCTGCTTGCACGCAGCCGTCCGGCGGGCGTGTCCGGGTCGGCATAGCCCACGAAGAAAATCGACTGGCGCTTGTCTCCGATCATCCGGGCGGCCAGTTCATGGGCATGGGTGTTCTCGCTCATCATGCCTGAAGTGAGGACAAAGATGCGTCCACCGGAGAGCTTCATGTCCTCGGCCTGGCCACGCTCAAGGACGGCGAGATTCAGGGCTTCGCGCAGTTGCAGGCCGGTGTGGTTGCGATGGGCCCGGTGGGCTTCCAGATCGTAAATCTCGGTGAACACGCGCCCAAGCCCCCCGATGTAGATGGGCTGCCGGGGGATGCGTTTTTCCCGCATGAGCAACGCCAGCAGCGCCAGGATCTCCTGGGTGCGCCCAAGGGCGAAGCTCGGGATCAGCACACAGCCCTTGCGCTTGATCACACGCTCGATGGCCAGCGTCAACCGTTCCACCTCCGACTCCCGGCTGAAACCCGCCGGCACCTGCCGGTTGCCCCGGGTCGTTTCCATGATCAGGACTTCCGCCTTCACATCATCGAAGCGCGCGCCCTTCAGCAATGTTTGATCACGAAAGGAGACGTCGCCCGTGTAAAACAAGGTCTGCTTTTTGCCGCGCACCATGACCCCTGCCGAGCCAAGGGCGTGCCCGGCGTCGTGAAATTCAAGCGTGGGTGAAACGGCACCCTTTCGAAGCCTGTTCATGGAGGCCCATTCGATCTCCCGGTTGTAGCGGAAACCCTGGAACAGCGGCGCGATGTCGTCCACCTCACGGTGCGTGTAGAGCGGATACTCCCGGATGCCCAGTTCCTCGCGCTGGCGAAGCATCACGTTGACGGAATTGTGAAGGACACGTTCCACAATGAAATAACTGAGCTCCGTCATGAGCACGTGCGCCTCGGGAAAATGCCGCACTGCCACGGGCAATGAACCGACGTGGTCGTGATGACAATGAGTGATGGCGATCGCATCCACCTCCTGTCCGGCGATGTCCCGGTAGAGCGGAAGAGCGGCGCTGCCTTCGAGCTTGGGATGTGTGCCTGCGTCCATCAGAAGACGGTGGCCGTCGATTTCCAGCAGCCAGGCACTGGCACCGATGGCATCGTCCGGGTTGAGATTGGTGATTCTCATGGGCGCGAGCATAGGCCCCGACACGGCGTATGCAAACGTGCGGAAAAATATTTGAAGAGGCGCCGCCGTCATCACGTCACTATTCACGGTTGGTTTGGTTGTTTGAGTTGGGGAGGCGTCCTCCGGGACGTCTCCCTTCCTTTTTGGGACCATGCAGGGGCGGGAGTTTGGGGAGTTTTCACTTTACGGAATCTTTTGGCGCCCCGTAGCCTCACGCCTCGCGCCGGGAATGATGAAGCATCGACATCCGGACGCACCGCCTGAATGAACCGCGATCTGGCCAGAAAACGCGCGTTGTGGCTGATCCGCATCGGCCTGCCGTTCCTTGTGATCCTGATGTCTGCCGGCGTTGCCGAACTGGTGGCGCGGTGGCATTTCAGCCGGCCCGGCATGCATTTCGGCATCGAGATGTGGAAATATGCCAGGATTGTGAAACAACGCGCCTCCGATGAGCTTTCCCATGAACACCGCCCCCTGGCCCGCGCCCATCTCATGGGTGTGGATGTGGCGATCAATTCCATCGGACTGCGTGACCGCGAGGTGCCCGTGCCCAAGCCGGATGACGCATATCGGATTCTGGTGCTTGGAGACTCGACGACCTTCGGGTGGGGCG
>CAYQCZ010000084.1:9079-11323 GCA_964415955.1 uncultured Verrucomicrobiota bacterium
CTCCTTCCAAGCCCTCTACACCAAGGTGATCGAGCATTCGCTGAACCAGCATCCACCCCCGGGTGTTCGTCGGCGCATCGAGGTCATCAATGCGGGCGTGGGCAATTACAACACCGCGCAGGAGGTCGCCTACTTCAAGGAACACGGCCTCGGCCTGAATCCCGACCAGGTATGGCTGGCGTGGTTCATCAACGATGCCGAGCCCACACCGGTGCCGAGGGAGAACTGGCTGGCCATGCATTCCTATGGCTATGTCTGGGCCAGCTCCGCCATCGACAGCGCCTTCCGCAACGCCAGTGCCAGTCAAAACTACCGCGATTACTACCGCTCGCTCTACGATGACCGGCAGCCCGGCTGGGTGAAGTGCCGCGCGGCATTTGCCGAACTGGCGGCCATGTGTCGTGAACGGGACATTCCGCTGCGTTTGCTGCTGCTGCCCGAAATGCACACATTGGGCGATGATTACGAATTCATGGACATTCATGAGAAGATGAAGGCGCTTGCCCGTGCCCATGATGTTCCCGTGCTGGATCTGGCAGACACCTTTCCTGCGGGCACCGATCCGGTTTCCCTCTGGGTCACCCCAACGGATGCCCACTACAACGACGATGCCATGCGCATCCTCGCGGCACGCATCGAACGCTCCCTGCGCGAGGAGGCGTGGATACCATGAAGCGCCAGACAAAGCTCAAATGGATGATGCTGGGCTTCTCCAGCCTGCTGGTGCTCGCATTGCTTGAAATGGCAACGCGCCTGATGACCGCGCGCACGGACGACGGCAATCTATGGTTCCATGGTTTGATGTTGCGGCCATACGTCGTGCCTGTGGAGCAGGCCCGCAGACAGCTCAAGCGCTACGAGTCCGAAACCAATTCGATCATCGTCCACGATCTGGATATTGGCTGGGTCCCGCGCCCCGGCCACGATCCGTTCAACGCCCAGGGCATTTGGTCCGACGGCCGTGTGTTCCCGACACATCCGGCGCCCGATGTGCTGCGTGTGGCTGTGTTCGGCGGTTCCTATGCGCTGGGATGGGCGTTTGAAACGAGCTGGAGCCATGTGCTGGAAAAGCGCCTTCAATCGGGTGGACTCAAGGCTGAAGTGCTGAATTTCGGCGTCTCGGGTTACAGCATGGACCAGGCATTGCTGCGCTGGCGCAAGACCGGCAGGCAATTCAAGCCGGACATGGTGATCATGGGACTGAATGTCGGCTACTGCCGCGACAATTTGAACATGATCCGCCCGTTTCAGCATCCCGGCACGGAAATCTTCTTTCCCAAGCCGCGCTTCCTTCTGGCGGAAGGCGGCGCATTGCAATTGATCAATGCCCCCACGGTGTCCCCGTCCGAGGTGCCGCAATGGCTCGAAAACATTCAAGACTGGCCGCTGCTCTCGCATGAGGCATTTTATGACGCTGCGGACTACTGGCCCCGCCCCCTGCACCGCAGCCGCCTGCTGGGTGTGGTTGACTCCAGACTGCGCCGCGATCCAGTCGCCCACATGGATACGACAGACTTCTATGCGCCAGACGGAACCGGAGGGGCGCTCGGACTGGCCATCCTGCGGCAGTTCAAGAAGGAGGTTGAGGAGGCAGGCGGGGCATTCCTGGTGGTGGATCTCCCCAGCGAATTTCAATTGCGGCAGTTCGCAGACGGCCGCCTGCCCTACGGGGCCTTCCTTGAGACGCTGTCGCAGGAGATGCCGGTCATCCGCCTGGAGGAGGCCTTTTTGGAACTGGCCGGCGGGAAGGATTTGTCAGGATTCTTCAAGGGCAACCATTATACGGAGGCTTTTGAACATCTGGTCGCCGTGCAACTGGCCGAAGGAGTGAAAGCCAGCCGACAGCCCTGAAATGCCTGCACCACCATTCCCAGACAGCCCAGAAACAGCCCAGAAACTTCTGGCGCACGTGTGCGGCTTTTGTATCGTGACGTCTCCTTTGAGACGTTGAACCAGAGAACACACTGACATGGAACCCCAAGGCGACATCGCATTGATCGGCCTGGCCGTGATGGGCCAGAACCTCATCCTCAACATGAACGACCACGGCTTCACCGTCGTGGCCTACAACCGCACCACCGAAAAGGTGGACCAGTTCCTCGCGAACGAGGCCAAGGGCACCAAGGTGCTCGGCGCACATTCCATCGCGGAAATGGTTTCCAAGCTCAAGAAGCCCCGCCGCGTGATGATGCTGGTCAAGGCCGGCAAGCCCGTGGACGAATTCATTGAGCAACTGCTCCCTCA
>CAYQCZ010000085.1:0-11293 GCA_964415955.1 uncultured Verrucomicrobiota bacterium
AGAACTTGCCGAGTTCAAGAATCCTCATGCCAGACCTCCCTGCTTGATCAAGCGTGACGCGGCGCTTTCGATGCCCGACACAGGCCGGGCCCAGTCAAATGCCGTTTCGGCGTAGTTCCGGCATCGGGCACGGGAGGGCAGTGCATCAGGTGCGGCAACAAATCTTCCCATCAAGCCCGCCAGCGATTCCACAGAGCCCGGCTGGAAAAGCAGGTCATCGGCCAACGGACGCAACAGCTCAGGAGTCGCCCCGGCGTTGGAACCAATCACCGGCGTGCCACATGCCAGGGACTCGGCGGTCGCCAGGCCAAAGCCCTCAAGATCGAGCGACGGCATCACGGTGCAGTCCGCCGCAGAGTAGCATGCGGACAATTCCGCCTCCGGCACAAAGCCCAGCAACCGGCAGGCATCCCCGACGCCAAGCTCCCCGGCCATCCCTTCCAGCACCGGGGCAAGGCCGCCCTTCCCGGCAATCCACAACCTGCTGCGGGGATGTTCCCTATGGACACCGGCAAACGCAGCAACCAAGGCTTCCAGGCCCATCCGGGTTTCCAAACGACGCACCGAGAGAAAAACAAATTCTCCATCACCAACACCGTGCCGTCGGCGGAAATCTTCGCGATCGGGTGACGGGCGGAATCGTTTGCCGTCAACTCCGCCAGAAATGATCTGCGCACTTCCAATCCCCGCCCCATGCCATCGCGGCAGCATGTGCGCGTAATACTCGCTGATGGTGAGCACGGCGCGCGCACGCCCGAGCGCCTGACGTTCCATCCGTCGCATCACGGTTTCCACCAGCACATCAAGCCCAAGCCCCGCCGGCCGGCGGTTCTGCCGCCTGCGGGCGTAGGCGTGTTCCATCGCCCACGGACCTGTGAACAGGAAGAGTTGATTGGAAAACCCGCCCGTCGCCGGTTCCAAGAAGGCATGGCAGTTGATCAGCACGGTCGCCACCGGGGCGGCTTGAAAGGAATCCCGGAGAAGCGCACGCGCCGCCTGGTTTTCCTCGGTCCAGTTGCGCCAGAAAGGGCCGTTGCCGTCCGGAAAGCGGCGGATGAAAACACCGTCCCTGGCTTCACTGGAAGCAAGCGCATTTGCCGGATTGGGACAGATCACGTGCACTTCATGCCCCCTGGCTGCGAGCCTGGGAGCCACTTCCGCAACATATCGGTAGGCCCCGCCCACGAGATCCGGGTGATAGCCAAGGGTCAGGAAGATCAGGCGCATCCGGTCACCTCCCTGATCAATTCATTGAAGCGCCCGCGCACCCGCGCGATGTCGAATCGTTCACGCACTGTGCGCCTGGCTTCCGCGCGAATGCCGGACCTCAAGGCTGCATCTCTGACAAGCCTGCCCAATTGTTCCAGATAATCCGGCAGACTGCCCGCCTCCGCAAGCAGACCATCCTTTCCGTGGGTGATGATCTCTGGAACACCTCCGGATCGTGCCGCTATGACAGGAACACCGGCGGCCATGGCTTCTATGACCACCCTCCCAAAGGGCTCCGGGCGGGTGGAACAGTGCAGCAGGACATCAAGCCCTCCGAGGACCGGCAGAAGATTGGTTTGGAAGGGGACAAAATGCACGTGACCGGGACGGCATGTGCCTCGGGCCGTCGCCCTGAGGGCTTGTTCGTGTTCTTGATCCTCGTTGAACGCATCGCCGATCACGGCAAAATGGGTTTCAGCGTTGTGCTGGAGCCATGAGGAGGCGATGTCCAGAAACAAATCCTGGCCTTTCCATGGGGTGATGCGTCCCACAATGCCGATCAGGGATTCATGCTGCTTCACACCGGGCGGACGCCATCGGGGCACATCCTCCGACAGTGTGTATTTGTCCAATGGAATGCCGTTGTGGATGGTGACAGCGCGAGACCCCGGCACGCCGTGCCGGACAACAGAACGCCGTGCATGCTCTGAAACCGCCACCACACGCGCGGCATGACGCCGGGCCCGCCACGCAAACGCCGCCCTGAATGGCAGTGCAAAAAATGCCGGCGAAAGGATGTCATTGAACCACCACACGGAAGGGACGCGCATCATCGGCATCAAAGGGCGGTTCACCCCCCCGACCGCAAAGTGATCCTTGTTGGTGCAGGAAATGACAACATCGGGTGCAAACACCCGGACAATGCCCTCAAGCTCCTTCGTGGCGGTCCGCAATGCACTCCGCCCCTCTGCGATCTGGCTCCAGGATGTGTTCCTGCCAACCACGCGGACGGTGTTGAACACATCAGCCGCGCGGTAGTCGTGCCTTTTGACCCCGACCGTCTTCAGCGCATCCGCCAGGCTGCCCTGCGGATGGCAGGCACATGCAACGTCCCAACCAAGGCCGGAGGGAAGGCGGTCGAGCAGCTCCAGAAGGTTGACCTCGGCACCTCCGAGGATGCGATCGACGTGATCGACAAAAAGGACGCGTTTCATGCCGGTTGGCCGCGCCTTCAAGAGGTCAGTGCGCGGCGGTGACGACGAGCACCTGTTCGAGGGTGGTGATGCCTTCGCGGACCTTGTCGAGCGCCACCATGCGGAGGGTTTTCATTCCCTCCTTCACGGCGCATTCGTTGAGTTCCATGGCGCTGGCGCGTTTGAGGCAGAGCTTGCGGATGGCATCGGAAACTGTGAGCAGTTCGATCACCGCGGCGCGGCCTGCATACCCGGTGTTTTTGCAACGTTCGCAGCCCCTGCCCCGATATAGCTTCACGGCGTCGAAGGTGGCGGGATCAATGTGCAGATCCTGCCACATCTTTGATTCATACTGGACCTCCTCCTTGCACACGGAGCAGATGCGGCGGACAAGACGCTGGGCGCAGGAGAGGATGATGGACGAGGAGATGAGGAAGGGCGCGATGCCCATGTCATCCATGCGGGTGATGGCGCCCGGTGCGTCGTTGCAGTGCATGGTGCTCAGCACCTGATGCCCTGTGAGCGCGGCCTCCACGGCGATTTCGCAGGTTTCCTCGTCACGGATTTCACCAATCATGACAATGTCAGGGTCCTGGCGGAGAATGGAGCGCAACGCCGCCGCAAAGGTGAGTCCGATCTCCTTTTTGATGGGAACCTGGTTGATGCCGGGAATCTGAAACTCCACAGGGTCTTCGCAGGTGACGATGTTGTATTCCGGATTGTTGAGTTCGTTGAGGCAGGAATAAAGGGTGGTTGTCTTGCCGGAGCCGGTCGGGCCGGTCACGAGAATCAAACCGTGGGGGGCATCCACGGCGGTTTTGAGGCGCCGGTAGGAGTCCTGGTCGAGCCCCAGCTTGTCCATGCTCGCGGAGAGGTTGGATTTGTCCAGCACGCGGAGCACGATCTTCTCCCCGTTCACCACCGGCAGGAAGGACACGCGCAGGTCGATGTCACGCCCGCCCACGCGCATGCGCATGCGCCCGTCCTGCGGCAGGCGGCGTTCGGCGATGTCGAGATTCGACATGATTTTCAGGCGGGAGGTGAGCGCCTGCTGCATGGACTTGGGCGGCGGTGTCTGATCCAGCAGCGCGCCATCGGTGCGGTAACGCAGGCGGACCATCTTCTCAAACGGCTCAATGTGGATGTCGCTGGCACGGTCCTTGATGGCCTGCACGAGAATCAGATTGGCCATTTTGATCACCGGAGCCTCCTCACCGGCAGCGGCCAGCTCCTGATCTGAAAGACCCGAATCTTCTGTGACCAGTTCCGCGCCCTCGGCCTCCGCCTCGTCCGCAGCCTGCTTCTCCTGCTGGGCGATGATCTCCTCCATGCTCGCCCCTTTGCCGGTCTCCAGATTGGCGAGCTTGTCGGTGATGGCCTTTTCCGTGCAGATGAGCGGCAGCACCTCCAGCTTGGTGATGCGCTTGACGTCGTCCAGGGCAAGGACATTCAGCGGGTCGGCCATCGCCAGATACAGCCTGTTGTCCAGGCGGGAAACAGGGAGGACCCGATGGTTCTGGGCGACTTCCTTGGGGATCAAACCGGCCACCTCGGCAGGGATGGCTGTCCGGGACAAATTGACGGGCGGCGTGCCCAGGACGCGCCCCATGCAGACGGCCATGTCCACATCCGTCACATACGACTTGTCTGTAAGCAGCTTGATGAGCCGCGTGCCTTCCTTCTTCTGAAGTTCCAGCAACTCCTCAACCTGCTGCTGGGTCAGCACGCCGTCTTCGACGAGCGCATCGGCGATGCGCTCTCCCATGGGTTTGTTGACCGGTGGCATAGGGAATCTGTCCTAACGGTGAACTTTGGCGATGACCTTGATCAGGTCCGCCGGCGGGGCGATGTAAAGAATGACACGGCCTTTGTTCAGCTTCTTCAATTCGTCCAGAGCCAGCTTGTTGTAGGGATTGGCCGTCGCCACGAAGATGGACTTGCTCATGCGGTCGAATGGCAGCATGCACCATCGCCAGCAAAAATCCTTCGGAAATCCCCGGGCAAACTCCAGGTCGATTTCATATTTCTCCACGGGCAGATACGCATGACGGGTCTTCTCGCAGAGCAGCTTGAGCGAATCCTCCACTTTGACCAGGCCTTTGTCCGCCAGGATCTGGATGAATGGCGGCACCACCTCGGAAGGATTCTCATCGGGCGATGACCAATACATGTTGAAATCGCCCGGAGACAGGAGGCGGTTCTCCACATAAAGCTTCTCCATGCCCGCCTTCCCATCGTCGAGCCCCACCTTGTTGGGATCGATGCCCTGGGCCACCAGTGCTGCGCGCTCCTTGATGGACAGGGGCTTGGCGGGGGCTGCCTCCACGGCCTCCTCGGCGGGCGCCCCGATGTTCGAGGCCCGGTTCTCAATGTCCTGCAATGCCTTTTGGGCCTCCGAGTCATTGGGATACTTCTGCAGGATGCTCTCGTATTCCAGAATCGCCGAGGTGAGCTGGCCCAGCAGGATGTAAGCCTGCGCGATGCGCTTGGCTGTGAAGACGGCATCCTTGTCCCGCCCCAGCTTGGAGTAGGCCTCCTTGAGAATTTCAAGCGACTGATAGTCGTTGGGCTGCGACTGGGCAATGACCTCGAACATCTCGATGGTCTGCTCAAGCTGCGCCTTATCGCTTTCCGTCAGAGCTTCGGTCATGGCTAGTTAGAATCCGGCGGCCCCTGTAAGCCTGCAGGCTCTCCGGCCTGCGGGTGTGCGTGTGCCTTCATCGGTGGCACGCCCGGAAACCGTAATGAAACCCCGGGCCCATGGCAACCTTGCTTTGCGAACGATGCTTCATGACAGGCAACCGGTTTTTTATCGAAGCAGTTTGAGTGCTGCGAACCCCAGGACCAGCAAGACCAGGCATGCCCAGGCCATCGGCTCCAGATATTTCTCCACATATCCGCGCACTCTTTCGCCAAAGTGGTAAAAAAAGGCCGCCACACAGAAGAATCGGAAGGATCGTCCCAAAATGGATGCGAGCAGGAATTCGCCAAATGAGAATTTGAAAACGCCCGAGGCAATGGTGAAGACCTTGTATGGAATGGGCGTGATCGCCGCCGCCAGCGTCCCCCAGAACCCATACTGATCATACCAGAGCTTGATCTTCTCCATGACCGCCTCGCCATGATATAGCTTCACTATCGGCTCCCCAATGGTTTCGTAGCCCCAGTAGCCGATGCCATACCCGAGCACGCCTCCAAGCACGGAGCCCACCGAACAGATCAGCGCAAATCGGAAAGCCCGCCCCGCAGCCCCCACGCAGAGGGCGATCAACAGCACGTCAGGTGGAATGGGAAAAAACGAGGATTCCGCCAGGGCTATGAAGAACAAGGCCCAGCCGCCGCCCGGCTTGTCCGCCCAGCTGATGGTCCAGTCATAAGCCCTTCGGAAAAACCTGGGCCTTGGGGTTGCGCCATCGTTCTCAGCTGGGATGTTCTTGTTCACGGCGCGCCAGTGGATGGGAAAAGGCCGGGGGCGTCAAGCCGCCTGACCTCCGATATAAAGACGCGGCACGCGGTGGGTGATGTTGGTCAGCACCTCCCACGGGACCGTGTCACACCAGTTCGCAAGCTGCATGGCAGTGACCGATTCTTGCCCCTGCCCGCCAAGGAGCACCACCTCTTCCCCTGGAGTGATCTCTCCAGCCGCACGCACATCCACCATCATCTGATCCATGGTCACCCGCCCGATCACAGGGCAACGACTTCCACGTATCAAGACACAAGCCGCGTTGCCGGCCCGCCTCATGTAGCCATCACCATAACCGGCAGTTAAGACCGCCACCTTCATCGGCTTCACTGCCCGGAAGGCGCGACCATAACTCACCGTCTCTCCAGCCCGGAGCGCCTTCACGAGTCCCACACGGCATTTCCAATTCAACGCCGGCTTCAGTCCTCTGACCGTTTCAACACGAAACCGCCGTTTCCCTTCCGGCAACACTCCGTAAACCAGCAAACCCGGGCGCACTGCCGTGTCGTCCCCAAGATGTCCCAGAAGCAATCCGGCGGAATTGCACGCATGCACCCATCGGAAGGAAATCCCCATCGCCTGCGCATCGGCACGCACCCGGCTGAACCGCCCGATCTGCGTCCTCGTGAAACGCGCATCGCTCTCAGCATCGGCAAGGTGTGTGCAAAGCCCTTCCATGACAAGGCCAGGGAGCCTGACCATCGCGGCAATCATTGGCACAGCATCCTCCACGCGCGCCCCAAGCCGCCCCATGCCAGTGTCCACCTTGATGTGCACCGTAACGGTCCTTTTCTGTGCAACAGCCGCGTCTGAAAACAATTGGGCTTCCTCCAGGCTGGAAACCGTCACACGCAATCCACTCCGCACGGCTGCGGAAACCTCGGATGGAAGACACGCTCCAAGCATCAGCACCGGCCAACCTTCTCCAACCATCCGGATGGAGCGCGCCTCCTCAAGGTTCGCCACGCCGAACATGTCGGTGCCGCCCTGCATCAACACCCGTGCAATGTGCCGCAGCCCGTGACCATAGGCATCCGCCTTCACCACGGTGATGACATGCCGCCGACCGCCGGCCAGGTGTTTGATCCATGCCAGATTGGAACGCAACGCGTCCAGATCCACCTCCGCCCAGCATCGCAAGTTGGCATGCACCCGGTCAGCTTGAAGAGTGAACGGCCTGCTTGGCAATGCCGGGGCGTGGCATTTCAACACGCCCATGATGGCAGGCAGCCCGCACTTCTGGCACAGCGATTGCTTAATGGATGGCATGAAGGGCAAAGAAGAACTGAAAGAACTGGCTGGCAGTGCGAAACATGGAGCGATTACTTGGGGAAGTTTCGCCGTTTTTGTGGCAATCGAAGTCTTTGTCGTTTACGGCCTCTGCAAGTTCGCTGGCGTCATCTGAGACAGTCCGCAGACAAGGTGTCCATCATCTGGACACACGTGCAAAATCCCCGTCCTGCACCTCTGGCACACCGAACGCGTTTGGCGGCGATTCCCAGCCTCACCAAAACGCACGAACAACGCAGGGCAAGCTCTCCATTGCCAACAGTGGATGGCTCGCGCAATGTCAGGGCAAACCTCAACTGAACCGATCATGATGCACCGACTTTTCGCCCTTCTCACACTGCTGCCCATCGTGCTTTCAGCGCAAATTCCCCGCTCGGAATTCCCCCTCTGGCCTGATGGAGCGCCCGGTGCACTTGGCAAGGAGGCCAAGGACATCCCCACGCTCACTCCCTACGTCGCCAATCCTGCCATCGCCACCGGCGCGGCTGTGGTCATCTGCCCCGGCGGCGGTTACGGAGCACTGGCTCCACACGAAGGTTCACACTACGCGATGTTCCTCAATGAAATGGGCCTCACCGCCTTCGTGCTGAAATACCGCCTCGGCCCGGGCGGCTACAAACACCCCGCCATGATGAACGACGTGAACCGCGCGATCCGCGTCGTCCGGGCGAACGCCGAGAAATGGAAGCTCGACCCCAGGCGCATCGGCCTCATGGGTTCTTCGGCGGGCGGGCACCTTTGCTCGACCGGCTTGACGCATTTCGATGCCGGAAACGTTGCCGCCAAGGATCCTGTCGAGAAAGCCAGTTCACGCCCCGATCTGGGCATCCTCTGCTATCCGGTCATCAGCATGGGACCGTTGACCCACGCGGGGTCCAAGAAGAACCTGCTGGGCGACAATCCCGATCCCAAACTGGTGGAACTCATGTCGAACGAGAAGCAGGTCGCCAAGGACACCCCGCCGACGTTCATTTTCCACACCGTCGAGGACAAGGCTGTGAAAGTGGAGAACGCACTGGCCTTCGCTTCTGCACTTCAGGAAAACGGCGTCCCCTTCTCGATGCACATCTATCCCAAGGGTGCCCACGGCATCGGGCTCGGCAGCGCACACTGGGACCCGGCCAACCGCCATCCATGGACGACACAGCTTGGGTTCTGGCTAAAGGAACAGGGTTTCGCGAAACCGTAGCTCAGGCTTCAAGCCTGTCTCTCCAATATGCCTCCCCTCGGACAAACAATGCGCGATGTGTTTGTCCTGTCTGATGGAAAGCTCCGATGGAAGCGCGTTTGTGGTGCAGGCTTGGCGTTGGTTGCGTGTGCCATCTTGGTCGGCAGGCTCATTCCAGAATCCAACGATGCCAAGTTTCGCCGGGTGCTGGCATTGGAAAGGATGATGGTGTGGCTTTCATCTCCCAAACTAAAACCAGCAGTTGATTGGATCGACAGATGTCGAAGTAAACCCCTGGCTGCAAGTTTGTGGAAGGAATACAGCGATTCGATGCGCGAATTGGATGAAGCCAGATACTTTGCTGAGATCAAAATTCCATTCTCAGGAAAGTTTGATGATGGTTTTGCATTGTCCCAAGCCATCTGGGTAGAGCGCACGCGGAGCAAGCGTTTTTGCACAAGCGGCTGGGGAGCAGGTGAAACGATGTTCCACCTCCATTGCGACAAGCGCGACGAAATGCACTGGCGTTCCTATGTTGGCAGCCTCAGTGGCATGAAGTCTGGCCGATTCGACACGAGCGTAGCCACCAACCGGAACACCAGTTCTCAATAATCCAAACCTCATGCCCACTGATCTTACCCTCACGCCTTCCACCAACCCGATTCACCTCTACCGCTATCGCGACGGGCTTTATGGCGTGGACCTTCTCGCAACGGCCATTGTGCATCTGAAATTCTTCGACTGGCTGGCAGCCAATCCTTCCGACCTCGCGGGCATCTGTCGTGGAATGGATTTCGCCGAGCGCCCCGCCGATGTGCTGTTGACCTTGTGCGCCGCAAACGGCCTGGTTGAGAATCGTGGAGGCATCTTCCACGTCACGGAAACCACGCGGGAACATCTGCTCGATGGCTCGCCCTGGTCGCTGAAGCCGTATTACGCGTCGTTGAAGGATCGCCCTGTCTGCCATGATTACCTCCGCGTGTTGCGAACGGGCAAGCCCGCCAACTGGGGCAGCTACAAGGACGAGTCCGACTGGCACAAGGCCATGACGACCGAGCCGTTTGCCAGCCAGTTCACTGCGGCGATGGACTGCCGCGGCGTCTATCTCGGACAAGCGCTGGCAAAGAAGCTAGAACTCCAAGGCCGCGAGCGATTGCTCGACATCGGCGGCGGCTCGGGCATCTACGCCTGCTCGCTCGTAGCGCATCATCCCCATCTCAAGGCGACGGTGTTTGAACAGACTCCTGTCGATGTCATCGCGCGCAATGCCATCGCCAGGCGCGGCTTCAGTGATCGCGTGGATGTCGTGGCCGGCGAGATGTTCGGCGACGCGTATCCATCAGGCTTCGACGTTCACCTGCTGAGCAACGTCATTCACGACTGGGACTGGCCGGAAGCCCGCGCGCTCATCGCGAAATCCTTTGCCGCACTGCCTCCCGGCGGGTTGTTGATCCTGCACGAAGCCTACATCAACCGCGAAAAGACCGGGCCGCTACCCGTGGCCGAATACTCGGCGCTGTTGATGCACAGCACGCAGGGCAAGTGTTACTCCGTCGGCGAAATGGATGAAGCGTTGTCAGCCGCCGGATTCGTGGACTTCCACCACTTCGACACCGCCGCCGATCGCAGTGCAATCACGGTCAGAAAACCGCACGAATGAACGGCCTTCCTCCCAGCCTGCCTTGTTTCACTGTCATTGTGATTCCCCGTCAATGACGAAGACAGCAGCGTGGCTTGATTGAGTCTGCCTGAAGATGACAGGCGGCCTGCCCCCTCAACCCGTGGTCCGCAGTCCGCTGGCGATGGCATTGATGGACAGCAGCACCTCCGGGAGAAGTATGTCAGCCTCCTCCTGGCGTCCATGCGCATGCAGTTCCCGCCAGCGCCGCAACAGCCCGATTTGCTGGCGGTGGAGGATGCCAAGCGCCGTCGCCCGCACATTGATGGTGCGTGTAAAGCGCGGCCGACGGTCATCAATCGGACGACCGCGCAATTTTTCCAGCATGCTGCGCGTGCGCATCCACTCCTCCTCGATGAGGTTCCAGATGCGTGTGCGAATGACCTCGTCGGTCACCAGTCCTGCATAGGCGCGCATCAAGCCAGGGTCGGTGCTCGCAAGCGCACTTTCGACATTCGTGAGCACGTAATGCAGAAACGGCCAGCTCCGCAAATTCGCGCGGAGCTGTTCCAGTTCCGCATCTTCCAGCTCCGCCAGCGCCGTGCCCGTGCCATACCAGCCCGTGAGGTAGTAACGCGCCTGCGTCCAGGAAAACACCCACGGGATGGCGCGCAGGTCCGCCAGGCTCGCCTTGCCCGTGCGACGCGATGGACGCGAGCCGATGCGGGCGTTTTCCAACGCATCGATTGGCGTCGCCTGCCGGTGAAACTGCATGAAGCCGCCGGTTTCCAGCAGGGCACGATACGCCTTCATCGAGTTGGTGGCCAACCGCTGCATCAACGGGGCAAGCTCGTGCGTCCGGGTCTCCGCCGTGCCGTGCAGAAGCGTTGTCGCCGTGACGCCCGCCAGCAGCAGTTCGAGATGATGCACCGCCGTGACGGGATTGCCGAACTTCTGCGCGATCGTCTCGCCCTGCTCGGTGAGGCGGATGGCCCCCGTGAGCGAACCGCCGGGCAGCGCCTCCAGAAAGCGGTTGGTCGGACCCGCGCCACGGCTGATGGTGCCGCCGCGACCGTGAAAGAACTGGATCTGCACACCGGCGTCGGCCCCCACCTGCGCAAGGCGGCTCTGGGCTTTCTGCAGCGCCCAGTTGCTCATGAGAATGCCGGCGTCCTTGTTCGAGTCCGAGTATCCGACCATGACCTGCTGCCGTAACAGCCCGGGGCGCCGGTCGCGCCTGGCCTGATACGCGAGGCTGGTGCGTGTCACAGGAAAATCCACAAACGCGCGCAGGATTTCGGGGCCATGCTCGAGATCGTCCGCCGTTTCAAAAAGCGGCACAACGGGCA
>CAYQCZ010000086.1:0-6238 GCA_964415955.1 uncultured Verrucomicrobiota bacterium
CAATCGCAAGATCGACGGCATGGACATTTCACCGGTGCTGCTTGGTCAATCCGGTGCCAAAGGGCATGACGACTTCCTCTACTTCCGCGGCCTCAATTTGCAGGCCGTGCGGTCCGGCCCGTGGAAACTGCATCTTCCTGGATTCAACGTCCCGGCACCGAAGAAGGGTGAAAAGAAGAAATCCACACCCTCCGGTCCGCAGCTCTACAACCTTGAAACAGACATCGGTGAATCGAAGAATGTTGCCGATGCCAACCCCGACGTGGTGAAGCGGCTGCTGGCTCTGGCTGAATCCGTTGACAAGGATCTCGGAACCAAGGGCAACGGTCCGGGTGTGCGCGAGTTGGGCCGCGTGAAGAATCCCCAGCCGTTCATCCTGCACGATGGCACCGTGCGCGCTGATGCTGTGGGCAAGCAGAAGCGGTTCGATTGAACGGCTGCGCACAGCGCAGCGTGGACAGATGGGCTGCCGTCACCCCTCAAGAATCAACCAAAAATGCGTTTGAGACGGGACTTGTAGTAATGCTCCCGCTGGGTGGTGTTCATCCTGGCAAAGTCCGGTTTGCCATCGACCTTGCGAGGCCAGTCGGCGGCTCCTGTGGAAGCCACCGTCGATGGCCGGGACTCCCTCGGCTTCGATGCCAGGGGATTGTTTCTCACCTCCACTGTGCTCCGTTTGGAAGCGCTGCCGTCATAGCTCATGGCCTGATCGGTGAGTTGAAGGTCGTCGGTCAGGGAACGGTTGGGTTTGATGCCCTTGGCCTGAAGAATTCCGTGATACGCGCGCACGGCTTCCTCGGGTGAAATGCGCCCTTCGGTGATCAGCCGCAGCATCTCGATGAATCCAAGTTGATGCTCCGCATTGTTGATCTTGCGACCATACAGGGCCACGTGCGCACCGTATTTCTGGGCATCGTGGATGAGCTTGAACGCATCGTAAGTGGTGCCCGCGCTGCCGCCAAGGATGCCAACGACAAGATTCGGGTCATACTGCGCCAGTTCCTCCATCGCCTTCGGCCCGTGATAGACGATCTTCAAGAAAACCGGGCGGCCACTGTCCGGCACACCTGCGAGAGTGCGCAGGATGTTGTCGTTGATGAATTCGCCCAGCTTTTCCGGAGGAATGCCGCTGTCCACGTTGGGATCGAAGATTTCCAGAAAGTGCCGGAACTTCTTTCGTTCAGCCTCCTCCCGAAACGCCTTATACCAGCTCAGGGCCTCGCGGTCCTGTTCCAGCTCGTTCACGAACGTGATGGAATACAACCCCAGGTTTGCCCCGGGGAATTGATCGGAAGAGCGGTCGCACTCCACCTCGCCGCACTGGATGTGGTCAATCGACGCGCTGCGAAACGGCTGGCTGGCTTCGCGTGTGTAGCATCCATGCCTCACCGCCCAGACATCCGTGGTGTCGTTGGCCCGGGCGGCAGGTGTCACGTGGGAATTTTTGAACAGCCCCTCCTTGATGGTGAGCTGCTCGTTCACGTAGGCGGACATCAGCATGATGTCCACCAGTCCCTGGTGGGTCACCTCGCGGATGATGTCGAGAAACTCCGGCAGATTGCGGTAGCCGAACTCGTCGCGCGTCCAGACCTCCGGAGAAAACTGGGCGGGGCGCAAACCACGCTTCGCCAGATACGAACGCGGACCCGGAGCGCGAACGCCAAACGCCATGTCGGCATCTTTCGCGTCCGCAATGATGAAAGCGCGCGAATCAGGCTTCGAGCGAATCTCGGCGAGCTTGGCGTCGAGGGATTTGTTCATGAAAGTCGGTCTTGCGATTCCATTTCACCAGCATCACGTATGGCATCCTGATAAACCTTGCTGCTCAAACGGAAGTTGGTTTCCTGCAACAATCTATCCAGCTCAGGTCTTATGGATGGAATCAGCCCGCGAAGTTTGGCTTCAGCCAAAACACCGACCGTTCCAGACACATGAACACCCAACTGCTTGGCCCTTGCGCGTCCATTCGCCTCATCAATGATTAGCAAGGCTTGGAGAGAACGTGCAAGCCTGATGGCCTGCTGCTCTCCCCATCCGAGATCTTCCAGCCCTTCCAATTCCGGCCCTATGTCCATCGTATCGGCGATGATCAACCATTTTTCGTCCAAAGCACTTCGAAGATTTGCTCCTTCAGGCCGGTAAACTCCTTCGAAGGCCACCTCTTCCCAGACTGCTTCAGGTATGAGAACCGTCCCGTAAAGTTCCCGTAGGATGTGAAACCTCCCAAGCCGTGTCAGATAGATCAACGGAGAGCTATCCGACACGATGGCGCGCATGATCGAAATCCTCCTTCAGCATTTCTGATGTGTAGGGCATCTCGACCTTGCGATCACGCAACAGATCCATGAACGCAATGCGGGTCATGCCACAGAAACTACCGGCTTTACCTGTGCTCCACTTTCCTTCGCGATACATCTCAATGGCCAGCTCCAGTTTTGCGTTACGCCGAACCTCCTCGTCGGTCGTGCCGAAACTGCGGGCGAAACTCTCAGGTATTTCAAGTGTGACCGTGCTCATGTCGGCAAAATATCACAGTTCCGGGCAGCGCAAAGCCCTTTGCGGTCACTTCATCCGCGCCATGATCTGGTCAGTGACTGCTTGAACGACGGCCTCGGCTTGAGGGTCGGCGGCTGACTCGCCCTCAGACTTGGGTGGGACCGCACACTGGACGCCTGGGCGCCATTCCGCGTTGTCGCACAGTTCGCATTCCTTCAAACCATGACGCGGGTCAGGAATGCCAAGGGTTTGCTTGATCTTCAGCAAATCTTGAAGCTGCCCGGGCGTCATGGTGTTCGCGGGCTTGCCGACCTGTGCAGTCACCAAAATGGTGCGGCAGTAGGCCTCGAGGATTTCCATCTTGAAGTAAGCGTCCTCGACGTTGTTGTGGCTCCAGCTCACCACCCCATGGTTTGCCATGAGGATGGTGTTGTGCTTGTCCACCAGGTCGGAAACCAGTTTGCCCATCTCAGGCGTGCCCGGCGTGCGATACGGTGCGATAGCCACCGAGGCGAAGACCTCGAACTCAGGGATCATGCACGTCGGCGGCAACACGCCGGCGACGGCAAAGCCCGTGCTGTAGGGCGGATGGCAGTGGCATGTGGCCACGGCCTTGGGTTGCTTCTTCATGATCTGAAGGTGCATCAGAATCTCGCTCGTGCGGCGAAGCGTGCCCGCAAGCTGGTTGCCCTCGAAATCCACCAGACACATTTCATTGGGTTTCATGAAACCCTTGCTGACGAGTGTCGGAGTGCACAAGGCGATGTCCTCGCCAACGCGGATGGCAATGTTGCCGCCATTGCCGTCCACATATTCGCGCTGCCACAGGCGCCGTCCGATATCGCACAGCTGTTCCTTCAAGTTCTGGCAGTAGGGTGAATTGAAGAATGCCTCGAGGTCCGCCTTGGGCGACTTGGAGCTGAGCGGTTTTTCGGGAAGCGATGTGGCTGTTGCGTAGTTTGACCTGGCACCCTTCGCACCACCCTTGGCAGCGGACTTGGCCGTGCCGCTTTCCAAGGACCGAATCAGATCGCGCGCAGAAGGCGTGATCACGGCTCCGGCAGGCAGTTTCTTCACATCACCACCCTTGGCAATGATGTCCTCGATGTCCTTCGCGCTGATGATTTTCTTCATGACTGTGGTTTGTAAAATATCTCGTCGATCAACGCGCAATTGATGGCGTCGATCGGTGTCGGTTGATTGAACGGTTGTGCGGCCTCGCGGCCTTCGGAAAAGCCGATGGTGTCGCCCACGCCGCCGCCAATGTTGTCGTAAACCACCAGACTCGGTTCCTTGCTCAAGCCTTCGATCGGCTGTGTGCCCTGCTGAAAGTGCTCCCGGTTGAACGGACTCACCACCAGCCAACGAGCACCGATCAAGGCAGGCACCGTCTTGCTCAAAGTCACGCGACCGATGACGGTTCCGAGTCTCATGCGCTCACCCCGTCTTTCAAGTCGTCGACGATGGCGGATATCAGCCACCGAACCGGGCTTTTCTGATCCTTCACCAGATTGCGTGCGGCGGCTCCATCCGAGGAAATGATGACGCGCTGATGCAGCCCCGCACCGTGTGCATCTACGGCGACCTGTGGCGTTCCCTCTGGCTGGCCATCGCGACTGATGGGCTGGCAGATTACCAGCCGCCACCCGTTGAAGCTTGGATGCTTCCGGGTCGCCACCACATTGCCTTCGACACGGGCCAGATACATTGGATGCTCAATAAATCCTCAAATTATCCACCATCACGCAGCGCCTCACGCGCGTGAACGTCTTCGGATTGGTGACGCCTTCACCTGTCGGCGTCGCAATCGAGTAGCTGAGGTAACCCTCGCCACCCAGGCCGAGACCTGCCATGCATGGGCCGTTCTTGATGAACAACGTCGTGTCCAGTGCGCGTCCCATCGCGGTCATGTGCTCGACATCATGCGAGTGGATGATGCTGGTGTGTTTGTAACCGTGCTCGGCCTTGAGTGACTCCGCGATGCCCTGCTCGACGTCTTTCACCCGCACGATCGGCATGAAGGGCATCATCTGCTCCTCCACGACGAAAGGGTGATTGGCGTCGGTCTCGGCGAACAGGAGCTGCGTGCCATTGGGGATGCTCACTCCGGCGGCTTTCGCCAGCACATCGGGATCCTTGCCGATGAAATCGCGGTTCACTGAAGCATGCGGACAACCACCGCCCTGGCCCTCCTTGAAGCTGAAGGCCGCCTTGGTCAATGCATCGAGTTGCGATTCCCCGAACTTCACCGCGCCGGCGGCTTCGAGTTCGCGCATCAGTTTGTCGGCCACGGAATCCAGCACGAACACTTCCTTCTCGCCGATGCACAGGAGGTTGTTGTCGAAGGCTCCGCCTTGGATGATGGATGCAGCAGCCTTCTTCAGGCACGAGGTTCCATCCACCAGGACGGGTGGATTTCCGGGACCTGCGCAAATGGATCGTTTGCCGGATTTCATTGCGGCAGCCACCACGCCGGGCCCACCGGTTACCAGGAGCAGGCGGACAAATTCATTCGCGCAGAGTGCGTTGAAGCTCTCCATGGTGGGCTTCTCAATGATGCAGGCGATGTTCTCAATGCCCGTCTCGCGATAGATGGCTTCATTGTATGCGCGGGTTGCCATCGCGGCGCATTTCGCGGCGCTCGGATGCGCGTTGAAAACCACGGCATTGCCGGCGGCAACAATGTTCACGATGTTGCCGCTGAGCGTGGGAACCGAATGCGTGCTGGGAGTGATCGCACCCACAACGCCGAAAGGAGTGTATTCTTCCAGTGTGATGCCGTGATCGCCGCTGCGGCCATCCGGCCGGAGCCAGTCAACACCGGGCACCAGCTTGATGATCTCCAGCTTGGCAATCTTGTGGTCGAGGCGGCCGATCTTGGTTTCCTCCAGCTCGATCCTGCCCCATTCCTTCGCGTTGCGTTCGGCCATCGTCTTGACGATCTCCTCGATCTTGCGACGGGCGGCAATGCCCTTCTTCTGCAACAGAAGGAAGGATTCGTGCGCTGCAGCACAGGCTTCATCGGCAGTCTGAAACACGCCGAATTTGCCACGAAGCGAACCGCTGGGCGTGGTTTTTCCACCGCAGCCACAATCATGTTTGGGCGCTGGCGCGGGTGCAGGTGCTGGAGCGGGCTTTGGGGCACTGCCGCCCAGACGACCAAGCACTTCGGCGACGATGTCGTTGATCAGGGATTCGTTGACTGCGCTCATGAGCTGTTAACCTCTCGCGTTGTAGATTTCCTTCCCGAGGGCATCGACGGAATCGACGATGCCAATGACCACGGCGTCCACGGGGCACTCCTTCAAACCGGGAGCGAGGCGGGCGGAGCTGCCCTGGCAGAAAAGCACCATTTCGCCTTCGCCAGCACCCACGCTGTCCACAGCCACGATGGTATTCGCGCCATTGCGGAACTTGGTGGGATCCTTGTCGTCCACCAGTTGCGGGCGCAGGATGAGCAGCTTGCGTCCGCTCATGGAGGCGTCCTTCTTGGTGGCGACGACAGCGCCTTCGACTTTGGCGAGGAACATGGCAGTTACCAGTAGTCAGTGATCAGTAAACAGTAATCAGTGACTGAAGTCGTCGTTTTTCACGACTGATCACTGACCTGCTGAATACTGCTTACTTCTTTGCCGCCTTCTTGGGCAGGACGGTGTTCACGTCGGCATGCGGACGGGCGATGACATGCACGCTCACCAGTTCGCCGCCAACCGCCTTCACGGCTTCGGCAGTGACTTCGATT
>CAYQCZ010000086.1:6248-11213 GCA_964415955.1 uncultured Verrucomicrobiota bacterium
GCGCCGGGGCCTGAGGCGCATCGGGCCCCTTGGCGGCACCCGCGTCGGTGGCGGCCTTGACCGCGGCGACATCGCCCACGACGACCGCGGTGACGAGTGCGTTGCCGACCTGTGTCATGGGACCGGCGAGTTCCACATTTGCCGCCTTGAGCATCGCGTCGGTGGCCTCGACGAGCGCGATCAATCCGCGCGTTTCAATGAATCCAATTGCTTGCTGAGCCATACGTTTGTTGTTTCTTGGTTGTGTGTTGACGGAAATCAGTTCGTTTTGTTCTCCAGAAATCGCTTCACCTCGCGCGCGACCACCAGCTCTTCGTTGGTGGGGATCACCATGACTTTCACCTTGGAATCCGGCGCACTGACGATGCCTTCTTTCCCTTGAAGTGCATCGTTGGCCTTGGGGTCGATGATCACCCCCAGATTTTCGAGATTCCTGCAAATGTCCGCGCGCATGGAGGCGCGGTTTTCGCCGATGCCTGCAGTGAACACGATGGCATCGGCACCATTAAGCTGAAGGAAATAGCTTCCCACCCAGTGGCGTGTGGAGTGGACCAACACATCAATCGCAAGCCGGGCTTTCTCGTTTCCTTGATCGGCCTGCGCTTGCACGTCACGAAGATCGTTGTAGCCGCCGGACAAGCCCTTGAGCCCGGATTCCTTGCACAGCACACGCTCGGCTTCATCCAGCGAAAGCCCTTTCACGCGCATGATGAAAGGAATGGCGAAGCTGTCGAGATCGCCAACGCGGTTGTTGTTTGGCAGTCCGCTTTGCGGACTCATGCCCATGCTGTTGCCGATGGCCGCGCCGTTCAGGATGCCAGCCACCGAAGAACTGCCTCCGAGATGGCAGGAAATCACCCGGAAATCAGGCCCTTTCACAGCAGTCTTGCCACCGTCCACATAGAGGCGGCGGGCGCGTTCAGCCACATCATCGCGGCCCAGTATTTCTGCGGAGCGTTCCGCGATGAACTTGTGACTGGCACCGTGGAACCCGAGGCGTCGCACGCCGGCCTCATACCAATCCTCCGGCACCGCGTAGCGCATCGCAGCCTTCGGTGCGTATTGGTAGAAGGCCGTTTCAAACAGGGCGACCAGTGGCGTGTTCGGCATCTTTTGCGCGAACAACCGGATGCCGGTGATGTAAGGAGGGTTGTGGGCTGGCGCGATGGGATTGGTGTATTCCATCGCCGCAAGCACCTTCTCGTCGAGACGCACGCAGCCGCTGACATTGTGAGCGAGCACGGTCTTGAAGCCCACGGCAGCGAGATCCTGTTCCCCGGCGATGTGGCCACCTGCCTTGAGCTGGCCGAGACATTCCTCAATCGACTTGGGATAATCGGTCACACGCTCCAGGCCGCCTTTGTGCAGCATGGCAGGAGCGCCGTTCGAGAAATCGAACAGACGCCACTTGAGCGACGTGGAACCGATGTTGGCGACGAGGATCTTCAAAAAGGTATGAGGTTCGATTGATGAAATATGAAGTGGGCGAAGCGCCCGCTTCATCTCTCAGCATTCATCGTTCACACTTTGCTTATTGCAGCCACTTGCCGAGTTCGCTCAGGCCCTCGTGCGGGCGCGGGATGACCTGCACGCTGATGACTTCGCCAACGTCCGCTGCTGCGGCCGCGCCAGCGTCCGTGGCGGCCTTCACTGCCGCGACGTCGCCGCGGAAGAAGCCGGTCACATAACCGCTGCCGATTTTCTCCCAGCCGACGAGGGTGACGTTTGCCGACTTGAGAGCGGCGTCACAGGCTTCCATGAGTGCGCAGAAGCCCTTGGTTTCGATCATGCCGATTGCTTGTTGAGCCATAGGTTTGTTGATAGCTGATGGTTGAAAGTAGGTGGTGTGTTCAGTTCACGAAGGCCTTGAGCAGATCCTCGTGCGGACGCGCGATGATGTGGGAGCTGATGAGCTCGCCGACCTTGCCTGCGGCGTTGGAGCCGGCTTCGACGGCGGCTTTGACGCTGCCGACATCGCCCCTGGCCAGGACGGTGATCATGCCGCCGCCGATGGGGATGGTTTTGACGAGGGTGACGTTTGCTGCTTTGACCATGGCGTCGGAGGCTTCCACGCTCCCGACGTATCCCTTGGTCTCAATCATTCCGAGTGCTTCGCTCATAGTTTTGTATTGGTGTTGTGGGTTGACGAAATCGTTCCAAATCTGCTTTTTACTTCAGTAATTCCACCGGGGTGTTGGGCTGAAGGTTGCAGGCATTGCCTTCATCGGTGTCGATGTGGACCTCCAGCTTGAAGCTCTTGTCCACACGGACGAGCATCTTGTCGAGGGTCAGGCCGCACTCGCCGCCAATCTTGAGCTTCATCGCCTCACCCGCCTTGACCCCGTAATACGCGGCATCGTCCGGATGCATGTGGACATGGCGCATGGCGCGGATCACGCCTTCCTTCATCTCGAAGAAACCCGCAGGCCCCATGAGCATGCAGCCCAGCGTGCCCTTGATGTCGCCGGAGATGCGGTGAGGCAGTTCGAACCCGAGCGCGATGCCATCGGTATAGGCCAGTTCAATCTGGTTGAAATTCCTGCACGGACCGAGAATGCGCAGGTTTGAAATCACCCGGCTGCGCGGTCCGACCAGTGTCACCGTTTCCTTCGCGGCGAACTGCCCATCCTGATACAGCCACTTATGGACCGTGAGTTGGTGTCCTTTGCCGAAAAGAACCTCAACCGCCTCCGGGCTCAAATGACAGTGTCGCGCACTGACATTGACCAGGAGTGGATTGGGCGCGTTGGCCGAGCGGGGCAGCGGTTTGCCCATGCGTTTGTAAACGGACTGCCGAACCAGATGTTCGACAATCGCCCTGTGTGGGATGGATTGAGCAGCTGCCATAATGCGCGGATGCGGTCGCGATTTGGCGTGAATATGGAAAACTTGTCAACATATTCATTGCAAAACTTTTCAAAACATTTCACATCTATGCAAAACAAATACCAAAACCGCTCGGCAAGTTGACTTTGAGTATTTGTGATACTTAAAGTCTCACACCATGAAAACGGCAACGGTTCGCGATTTAAGAAATCATTTTGCCCGAGTCTCGGCATGGATTGAAGGCGGCGAGGAGGTCGAGTTAACCAAGCGTGGCAAGGTTGTGGCGCGGATTGTTCCCGCGTATCCGAAGGTGTCGGCAAAGCCGGCGACGCATTACATGCAGCGATTGAAACTCATTTACGGCAACAAGATGACGTCCGACAGCGCGGCCTTGATCGATGAGGGCAGGGGAAACCGGTGATGGAAGCATACTTTGATTCTGCGATCATCGCGAAGCTGTTCTGCCTGGAGGTGAACAGTGCGGATGCAGCCTCTTTGGTGGCGGGCTTCGAACCGCCTTACGTGCTCACGCATTTCCAAATGGCCGAAGTAAGAAATGCACTTCGGTTGAAGCTATTTCGGGGCGAAATCACGAAGACTCAGTTGGATCGTTCCCTGGATGAATTCGACAATGACGTGCGCGAGGGTCGCTGGCGGATGGCCACACCCGATGTGAGAAAGGTATTTGCCGCTGTGGAAGAGCTCTCTGCAATGCACAGTGTCACGCTCGGTTGTCGCACTCTGGACATCTGGCATGTGGCGGCGGCGAGATTGATGGGTGTGAAGACCTTCGCGTCCTTCGATCAACGACAGCGTAAACTTGCCGAAGTGGCCGGAATGAACATCGCCCCAATTGCCCCATAATCATGCAGCCTGAAGAACGCCAGCAACGCATCGAATCATATCTGCAACGCGTTGAATTTGCGTCACTTGACGAGCTTTCAGAGGACTTGGATGTTTCGCCATCCACCATCCGGCGGGATTTGATGCTTTTGGAAGGGAAAGGAACCCTCCGCCGGACCCACGGTGGTGCCAGGCTGGTCAATCCCAAGACGGATGAATTTCTCTTTTCAGCGCGGGACACACACCAGCTTACCGAGAAGGAAATCATCGGGCAGGCCGTGGCGGAACTCATCAAGCCGGGCCAGAGCGTCATCATGGACGCAGGCACCACGGTTTTTCACGTGGCGAAGGAACTGGGCGAAAAGTCAGCCCACTTGATCACGAACTCCCTGCCCATTGCGAACCTCTACGCCGCCAACAGCCGCGTGGAGGTGGTGCTGTCTGGCGGGGTGATCTATCCGAGATTGGGCGTGCTGGTGGGGCCGCTGGCGGTGGAGGCTTTCTCAAAAATCCATGCCGATGTCGCCATCATGAGCAGCGGCGGCATCACCCTGGATGGCGTCACCAACTCGCACGGCCTGCTGATCGACATCCAGCGCGCCATGATCAACGCTGTCGAGCGGGTCATCTTCTGTCTGGATCACACCAAGTTCGGGCGCAAAAGCATGTCTTTCCTCTGCGATCTCGATTGCATTGATGTCATCGTGACCAATCAAGGCGCACCGCAGGAACTGGTCCACGCACTGCGGGGCAAGGGCATAGAGGTCATTGTAGCGGCGGACAGGCAGGATTGAAGCCGGCGAGCATGATGAATTCAGCAGGAAAGTGTCAGGGTCATTGACCTTTACAGGCGTGCTGCGTTACGCTGCCAGGCATGAGCCATACCTTGATTGACCTCTCGCCCGCCCAGCTACGACGAGCCGCTGAAATCAAAGAGAAAATCAGCGCGCTGCAAAAAGATCTCCATGCTCTCATGGGAGGAGCATCTGCAGGAGTCAAAAAGCAGGGTGCCCGCAAGAAGCGGCGCAAAATGAGTGTCGAGGGACGCGCAAGGATCGCCGAGGCTCAAAAGAAGCGCTGGGCGAAGCAACGGGCACAGAAGTAATCGGGTTGCACGGTGGTGCCTGCTTATCTCTGCTTTGACTGGAAGAACAGTCCCCCTTTCTTCACATCCACATTCACACGGCTGTGATCGGTGATTTCGCCAGCGAGCAGCTTGCGTGAGAGGGCGGTTTCCACCTGACGTTGCAGGAATCGCTTCAGCGGACGTGCGCCATACACGGGGTCGTAGCCTTC